>JASHVN010000376.1 GCA_030044555.1 Xanthobacteraceae bacterium
TCGAGCAGCACGGTGCCGACATCGAACATCGGCCGCCGGCCAAAGCTCGCCACTCCGTCGCAACGGCGCCCGCCCAGATTGGCGCGTATCGCGTAGATGCCATGGCGCAGGCCGCATGAAGCATCGAGGCTCAAATTCGCCGTCGGGAAGCCGAGTTCACGCCCGCGCTTGTCGCCGTGAATGACCTCGCCGGTCACGAACCACGGATAGCCGAGAAATTCGGCGGCCTCTTCGACCCGGCCGGCGCCGAGCGCCGCACGGATCGGCCCAGATGCGATGGCGCGTCCGTTGTCCATAAATGGCGGCACCACGTCGACGGCGAAGCCGCACTTTCTACCCTCCTCGACGAGAAACTCCGGCGAACCGCCTCGCCCCATGCCGAAATGAAAGTTAAAACCGATGACCGCCCCGCTCACCGCGAACCGGTCGACCAGAATGCGGGAGACAAATTCGTTCGCCGTAAGGCTCGCAAGCGCCGCGTCGAAGGTCAGCACGATGGCCCCGTCGAGCCCGGTGCCGGCTAGCAGGCGCAGTTTGTTTGCCTCGTCGGTGAGCCGGAACAGCTTCTCACCGGGATTGAAGAACGCGCGCGGATGCGGCTCGAAGGTGAGCACTGCGGCCGGCTTGGCGATCCGCCGGGCGCGTTCCATGGCGGTGGCGATGACCGCCTTGTGCCCGCGATGCACGCCGTCGAAATTGCCGATGGCCACGACAGCGCCGTGCAGGGAATCAGCGCCCGCGCCGTCGCGCACGATGAGGAAGTCTTTCGTCGGCATCGAGCGGTAATGGTTAACAACAGGTTGCGCCGTAGGTGCCGTTTTGGCAGCCGCCGAGTCAAGCGGGCTCGAATCTGGCCATTGGGCGCCCGCAATCTCCTTGCTGGCATTCTCGCGATTAACGCAGTGTTCAAACCCCAGGTGGTAATTTAGCGGCAGTTGGGCAGCAGAGGCTCGGGGAGACTGGCTGCCTGAATGGTTATTGCCGGCCAAGTCCGATTCGACCCACGTCTTTGACTCAAGTCTTTGACCCAAGTCAGTTTGGCGAAAGCTCGGTTTGACAAAAGCGCGAGAGGGGAGCGAACGGCATGGCTCTCGACCCGTCAATGCCGGTGCTGGTGGTCGACGATTACAGCACCATGATCCGCATCATCCGCAACCTGTTGCGGCAGCTCGGTTTTGTCGACGTTGATGATGCCAATGATGGCGCTTCGGCATTGGCCAAGATGCGAAACAAGCGCTACGGGCTCGTCATCTCCGACTGGAACATGGAGCCGATGACCGGCTATGACCTGTTGCAGCAGGTGCGCGCCGATCCCAACCTCGGCACGACCCCCTTCATCATGGTGACTGCCGAATCCAAGACCGAGAACGTGATCGCGGCCAAAAAGGCGGGCGTGAATAATTATATCGTCAAGCCGTTCAACGCGCAGACGCTCAAAGCCAAGATCGAGGCGGTATTCATCAAGCGGACCGAGCCCGCCGCGTAGGGCGCGCGAGCGCTCTCACCACAAGAGCCCGCGGATAATCGCCTTCGGCGCGACGTTTGCGGCAGTGAACATGGCGTTGAGCGCTTCCACATCGGGCGCCTCGCGCGAGCCATACTGCTCGGCGTGAAGTCCGGACGTGACGAACAGGCAATCAAGCCCGAACGAAGCCGCGCCGGCGAGATCGGTGCGCACCGAATCGCCGACAGCAAGCACGCGATTGAGCGGCGGCGGCGTTCCGCCGCGCAGCGAAGCGGCTTTGCCGAGCGCGGCCTCGTAGATCGGGACATGCGGTTTGCCGCAATAAAGGACGTCCCCGCCCAAAGCCGCGTAGGCATCGGCCAGAGCGCCGGCGCAATAGACCAGCTTTTCGCCGCGCTCGACCACGATGTCGGGATTGGCGCACACCATGAACAATGAGCGAGCGCGCATCGCCGCCAGCATGTCGCGATAGCTCTCCGGTGTCTCTGTCGTGTCATCGAATAATCCGGAGCAGACCACGTAATCGGCGATCTCGGGAGGCGCGAAGCGCACGTCGAGGCCGGCAAAGATCGGTAAATCGCGCTGTGGCCCGAGATGAAATACGCTCTCGTTGGGCCTGGCGGCGACGATGCCGCGGGTCACGTCGCCCGAGCTGACGATCGCGTCATAGGCCGCGCGCGGCACGGCGAGCCGGTCAAGGATCCGCACGACCGCAGCATCCGGCCGCGGCGCATTGGTGATCAAAATCGCGGTGCCGCCCGCTTCGCGAAATCGGGTCAACGCGGCGCAGGCGTCGGCAAAGGCGGCGACGCCGTTATGGACCACCCCCCAGACATCGCAGAACAGCACGTCGTACGCGCGCGCCAGCGGCGCGAAGCGATCGATCAACGGCACGGCACCTTGCTGCGAAAGGGAATGTTCGGATGATTTCGTCATAGTGAGGGGCGTGGTACCGGGGCGGTGCGGGATTTTCGCCGTGCAATCACCCGATTTGTTGCTTTGCTGCTGGCGCTGGCCGATCGAGGCGGCTCAGCCACGGGCCGAGCTGGCGCGGATGAGTTGAGCAAGCGTGCCGCGCCCGCCAAGCGGCTCATTGGCCGCCGCGGCCACCGCCGGAGCGCGCGCTCCTTCGCTCCTATTCTGCGCTGGGACCTCCAATTTGCCCGGGTCCTTACCCGTTTCGCCACCGACGCTCTGCAGCGCCTCGGCACGCACCGGCCGCGGCGGCGCGAACAAGAAGCCCTGCCCGAAACGAACGTCATAGTCGAGCAGATCGACCACAATAGCTTCACTCTCAATCCGTTCAGCGATCAAATCAATGCCAAAGCGCCCGAGGAGGTCGGAGAAATCGGCCGGATGAATGTCACTGGACACAGCCCCGGCACGATTGAGCAGGAGCGCCGCCGGCGCCTTGATGAAGCGGAAGCCGCGGTCGGTCAATTCGCGCGGGTCGACGCGAAGGTCGGTGAGGTGGTCCAGAGAGAAGCGAAAGCCGCGGTCGGCAAGCGCCGCAAGGCTTTCGTGCTCGATCGGCCCCATGGCGCGGACCGCGCTCTGGGTAAATTCGAAAATCAGCGAGGGCGCGAGGGCGCGGTTGGCCTCCACGAAATCGAGCAGGTGAGCAAAGCTCGAATCGGTCAGCGTCGCTCCGGCCAGATTGCAAAACAACCCGATGTCGCGGTTCTTCAAGAGGAGCCGCCGAACCACCTGCACGCAGCGCAAAACGGCGAGGTGGTCGAGCTTCGGCATCAGCGAGCCGGCTTCGGCGTATTTGAGAAAATCGCCGGCGGCAACGTGGTCGCCGTTGTCCGCTTTGAGCCGCGATACCGCTTCGTAATAGTGCACCTTGCGCTGCGGCAGCGTCACGATGGGCTGCAGAAACAGATCGATCTTGCCGTCGTC
>JASHVN010000377.1 GCA_030044555.1 Xanthobacteraceae bacterium
TCGCTCAAGGCCGGCTTGCCGGCGCCGCGGCTCGCCTCGCGCGACCCCTACGCGGTGCGCGGCCTCGTCCTTCTCGCCTGCATCGCCACCTTCTTTGCCGCCGGCGGCGAGCGGCTCAGCCGCATCGCCACGGCATTCGACTGGCACGGCGTGGTGCTGCCGGCCAATTTCCGCGTCGACGCCTGGGTGATTCCGCCACTCTATACCGGCAAGCCGCCGGTCATCCTGCCTGGAATGCGTCCCGGCGAGACCATGGCGCAGTTAACCGCGCCGCTTTCCGTGCCGGTCAATTCCACGCTGGTGGTGCGGGGGACCGGCGACATCAATCTCGATGTCTCCGCCTCGGGCGGGCTGGCCCCGTCGACCGAAGCTGCCCAGGCGCCCGCCGGCACGCAAGAGCACCGCTTCGTCATCAAGGCCGCGGGCGCCGCCACGTTGCACGGCGTCGGCGACGACGTCACCTGGGCCTTCAATGCCATTCCTGACAAGCCGCCGACGATCGCGCTGACCAAGGATCCGCAGGAGCAGCGCCAGGGCTCGCTGCTGTTGTCCTATCGGCTTGAGGACGATTACGGAGTGACCAAGGCCGAGGCGACCTTTGCGCTCAAGGACGACAAGAAAAAGCCGGAGCAAGGTCAGGCGCATGGGCAGACAAATGTGCAGACAAATGGCCAGGCGCCGCATCCGCTGTTCGGGCCACCCGAGTTTGCCCTGATCCTGCCGCAGGCGCGTACCCGAAACGGCGTCGGCCAGACGATCAGGGATTTGACCGACAATCCGTGGGCGGGCGCCGCCGTAACGATGACTCTGGTCGCGCATGACGATGGCGGCAATATCGGCAAGAGCGCGCCGTTCACCTTCACCCTGCCGACGCGCGTCTTCACGAAGCCGCTGGCGCGGGCGCTGGTCGAGCAGCGCCGCATTCTCGCGCTCGACGCCAATGCGCGCGGAGAGGTGCTCACGGCGCTCGACGCGCTCACGCTGGCGCCGGATAAATTCACGCCGGATGCCGGCATCTATCTCGGCTTGCGCACCATTTACTGGAAGCTGGTGCGCGCCAAGACCGACGATGATCTGCGCGACGTGGTCAAGCGGCTGTGGTCGATGGCGGTCGACATCGAGGACGGCAATGTGGCCGACGCGCAGGCGGCTCTGCGCAACGCCGAGGAGGCGCTGCGCCAGGCGTTGCAGAACGGCGCCAGCGATCAGCAGATCAAACAGCTGATGGACAAGCTGCGTGAGGCGATGAACCGCTACATGCAGGCGCTGGCGCAGCAGCTGCGCAACAACGGCGAGCAACCGCTCGATCCCAATGCGCGGGTCCTCAGCCAGCACGATCTCAACAATCTGCTCAATCGGCTGGAGAACATGGCGCGCAGCGGCTCGCGCGAAGCCGCCCAGGAGCTGCTCTCCCAACTGCAGCAGATGATGGAAAACCTGCAAATGGCCTCGCCGGAGATGAACGGCGAGGACAGCCAGATGGAGCAGGAGCTCAACGAGCTTGGCGATCTGATCCGGCGGCAGCAGAACTTGCGCGATCGCACCTATAAACAGGGCCAGGCTCAGCATTCACCGCCCGGGCAGCAAGGTCAGCAGGGCCAGCCGGGGCAGCAGGGCCAGGGGATGGGCCAGCTGCAGCAGGAGCAGCAGGCGCTGCGCGACCGCCTCAACAAGCTGCTTGAGGAGCTGAAGAAAAACGGCTTCGGTCAGCAGCAGGGCCAGCAAGGGCAGGGCGAGGGCCAGAGCCAAAATCAAGGCCAAGATCAAGGTGAAGATCAGGGTCAAGGACAAGATCAAGGTCAGGGCCAAGACCAAGACGATTCGAACAATCTGGGGCGCGCCGGACAGGCGATGGGCGATGCCGCCGGGCAGCTCGGCAATGGCGACACCGACAGCGCCGTCGACTCGCAAGGGCGCGCGCTCGACGCTATGCGCAAGGGCGCGCAATCGCTGGCGCAGGCGATGCAGCAGCAGATGGGCCAGGGCCAGGGGCCGGCTCGCCTCGGCCGCTTCGGGACCTCGCACGGTGAGCAGGACACCGATCCGCTCGGGCGGCCGCTGCGCGGGCGCGATTACAGCGACGACGACACCGTGAAGGTGCCGGGCGATATCGACGTGCAGCGCGCCCGCCGCATCATCGAGGAACTGCGCAAGCGTTTCGGCGATATGTCCCGCTCGCAGGAAGAGCTCGATTACATCGAGCGGCTTTTGAAGAATTATTGAGCGAGGATTGGGCGGTGAACTGGTGGAATTTGCTGTTACGATCGACGGCAGTCTCTCCGGTGTCCCAGAGCCATAGCAGGATGAGATTTAATCGAATCGTCATGCCCGCGCTTGTCGCGGGCATCCACGTCTTTAATGCCGCGCCAAAGCAAAGGCGTGGATGGCCGGAACAAGTCCGGCCATGACGGCCTCTGTCAAACCTAAAATCATCACGATCTGAGGCCTTGAAGTCGACCGCGCAGGGTCGGCCCCCGGCAAGGCATGTTCGCGCGGCGGCACAGCCATGGCTTGACCGCGTTGACACCCGGAATGGGGGGCCTAGATTACAGGTGTTCCGAGGGGAGCGCCGAGGAGGCGCTGAGAGACCGCAAATAGGCGGTGACCCTTTGAACCTGATCCGGGTCATGCCGGCGAAGGGACGGAAACTCTTTCCAAAACCCCGCCCCAGCCGCATCACGTCCGGACTGCTCGAGAGCATGGTCCCGAAAGCGTCGCTGCTTCGGGATGTCCATGCTCAAACGCTGCAAGGAAGCGACCCGAAAGGAGCGCGCAATGAATAAGCCTCTGTCTGAAGCCGATCTCGCCACCCCGAAGGTCACGACCGGCCCGATTGCCGGCTCGCGCAAGATTTATTCGACGCCCGAAGCGGCGGCGGACCTGCGCGTGCCGCTGCGCGAGATCCCGCTGACGGAAGGCTCCGGCGAGGAGCCGGTGCGAGTCTATGATCCGTCCGGAATCTATACCGACAACAACGCCGCCATCGATGTCGAGCGCGGTCTCAAGCGCAGCCGCGTCGAATGGGTGAAGGA
>JASHVN010000047.1 GCA_030044555.1 Xanthobacteraceae bacterium
CCTCTCGGCGTTCCACTGCGGCTCTCGCCAGGGAGACGTTGGTCCCCAAGGCTCAGCGTCAGGCCATGCTTCCCGCGACAGTCCGGAGCGTTCGATCCTGAAAGCCCGCCCCAACCGAGGGGCGGAGACCTTGCGCGTCTCCACGGGCATTACCCGCGCCGAAAAAACCTGTCTCAGTGCAGTGAGCACCTCACGCGCCGGTCGTAATGCCGGCAGGATGATGCCCAAGCCGCCCGGGAGCAAAGGTGACGAGCCAAAGCCCGCGGGCACCGCACCTCGCTCCGCCAGCCGGAGTGACCGGCTGACGTCCTTTCACGCAAGCGAGGTTCTTGTTGGTATCATAATCGGAGACTTATGTCAATGAAAATGAGACGACAAACCAGCACCTGAAAGGCCGTCGATCGATGTTCCTCTGTTTTGCTAACGCGCGGTCGTTTCCGGCTCCGACTGCGGCGATATCCCGAGTATGGCATTGAGCCGCGCTTTCTGCGCGTCGTTCAACGCATTGATGAACCCGGCGAGCGCCGGCGCGATGGCGTCGACGCACCGCCGCAGCGCGTCGACGCGCTCGAGTTCATCGTCGAGAAGCGACACCGGCGTCAGCGCGTGTTCGTCGTGACACGACGCGGTCAAGCCGTCGGCAACGCGATAGATTGCGGCCATCAGCGCGTAAAGCGCCGCATGTTGCTCGTCTGACAGCGCCAGCTTGTCTTCGATCTGGTTCAGCGGCCAACTCTTGAGCATGGCCGGCCATTGCTGGCAGTCGATCGCGGCGGGCTGTGCCTGATTGCTGGCAGCAGGACCCGCCGCGGATTGCGGTCGTTCGGAGATCGCGCGCGCGACGAGGCGGGCCTTCTGCTCGTCGGAGAGTAGCGCGTAGGCGGAGACAAAGGCCGGGCGCAGCCGCAAAAGCGCCGCCTTGATGGCATTGAGCGAGGTCCGCATGGTATCGAGGCGCTGGGTCAGCGCCGCCGGCACGTCGTTGGGGCAGCTCGCATTAAGTGTGTTGGCGGCGTCGATCGCGGCGCTGCGAACTTTCTCCAGCGCAGTCCGCTGGTTGTCGGTCGGCTCCACCGTCTCGACCACCCAGTCGAACGGCATTTTTTGCAGTTGCGCGGCCTGATCGGCGCAGGCGCGGATCATCGCCGCGGCGCCGGCGGCAATGCCGCCGGGCTCGCGCGCTTGCGGCTCGTGGTCGCCGCCCGCGAAATCCTGCAGATGGTGATGATGATGCTCGCTGCGCCGGGCCTGCGCGCTTGGGGCCAAGCCCAGCACGACAACGAGCGCAGCCAGCAAGGACAAATGACGCAATCCAGCAGCCGCCATAAGGAGACCCTTCAGCCATGCAATTCCGAGCGGAACGGCTGGGTTCCAAAGCCTATGCTGTAGCGCGCCAGATTCGTCAGAATCGGGGTAAACATTCCCAGCGGTTCCATGATGAAGCCGTCAAGACGGTTGCGTCGTGTGAATACGGGGCGTCTACCAAGTTTGCCTGATAGTCGAATCCAAGTTTTTTTGATTTTTGATCGAAAGCTTGTGCAGCACGGTTGCGCTGCCGCGCGGCGCGTTTGTTGATTGCATCTGTGCAGCCCGCTCCCCCCGAATGGGATTCGGCTCGATGGCTACACGTCCGCTGTACTCCCAATAGCGTCAATTGAGACGGCCATCCGTCGTGTCGCGATGGGCCGATCGCCAACATCTCCCAGTAGTGAGTGCTCATTTGGCTTCCGGACATGCAGCCAGATTGAGTTTTGAGTCTTTCCGGCCAGGATGGGGTCACGCTGGACGCGAGCTGCGCCACGATAGGTGTATCGCATGCGGCGTCTGGCGTTGTTGCTCATCGCGGGTTTGGTCGGCTTCGGTGTGCGGGCGCCCGCGGCGGCGCCAGGAAGGATCGTCGGCGCGGCGAAGAGCCCGCCCGCGCAGGTCTACGAGGAGCCCGGCAAACCGGCCAAAAGCAAGTCGACGCTTGCAAAGCCGGGCCAGAACAAGCAAGCGACGGCCGCACTGGCGAAGAACAAGCCGCCGCCCGGAATGGCCGCCGCTCACCAGCAGATAACGGTGCCGGACATCTGCCGCACCGTCGCGCAGGCGGCGGCGGAAAACCAGCTGCCTGTTGACTTCCTGGTTCGCGTGATTTGGCAGGAGAGCCGCTTCAACCCGCGTGCCGTCAGCCATAGGGGCGCCGAAGGCATTGCGCAATTCATGCGGCAAACGGCGTCTTTCCGCGGCCTCGGCGATCCGTTCGAACCGATTTCCGCGATCGAGAGCGCGGCGCGCTATTTGGACGACTTGCGCAAGAGGTTCGGCAATCTCGGGCTGGCGGCGGCCGGCTATAATGCCGGTCCAGGACGCGTGCGCGAATGGCTCGACGGGAGGGGGAGGCTGCCGAAGGAGACGCGCAATTACGTCGCCATCATCACCGGTTGGACTGCCGATGAATGGGCCTCGCCGTCGCCGCCGAAAGTTGCGGAGACCGCGATCCCGCAGGGCGTTCCATGCGCGAGTATCGCTCGCCTCCTCCTGGCGCCGCTCCCGCAGGAATGGCACATCGCTGCCTGCGTGCGACCGTGGGACTCGCAGTTCATCGCCAATTGGTCGAAGACGCGCGTCTGGCAATTTGCGGCGTTGATCGCAGACCGCGTCCCGATCATGCCGCAGACGCGTTTCGGCAATCTCGGGCTGGCGAAGGCCTGCTACACCGCCGCCTCCGCGCAGGGGCCCGAATGGTCCGGCCGCAGGGGCGCCCTGATCAGCATCGGCTGGACCGGAAATCAAATGGCGGAGTCCTCGATCTCGCAGGGCGCTTCCTTCGCGAGTGTCGCTAACCTCGTCTCGGCGCCGCCGGAGGAGGCGCGGCGCCTCGTCGCCTACAGGCCACTTTGGGGCGCACAATTGACCGCTAATTGGTCGGAGGCGGGTGCCTGGGCTGCTTACCGCATGCTGCAAAAACAGTTCGCGGCCTTGATCGGCGACCGCGAGCCGATCGTCCTGCACGGCAGCTTTCCCGGAATGGGAGCCGCTCCGCGCTATATGATCCGCATCGTCGATGACAGCAGGGAGAAGCTTGAGAGACTATGCGACGCACTGGTCGCGGCGGGTGGCGCCTGCGTGGTGCTGCGTAATGAACTTTCAGTTTCCAACTCTCCTTCAGTTCCCAACTCTCCTTCAGTTCCCACGTCCCCTTCAGTTCCCACGTCCCCTTCACTTCTTATGTCCACGCCTACGGGAAAGGGATCGGGGTGAGGGGCCGCCGTTCGTAGCGAACCCCTCATACGCATGGGCTCTTCTCAACGGTATCGGCTCTGCAATCAGCTCCGCTTCGTATGAAGCGGCGGTAAATCGTGCCGCCAGTGTCTGCGACGGCGGCCCGTCCGCGGGTGACAATAAGCGAACGCGTTCTCAAGTATCGTCGCCTTCGCGACGACAATGACTGATCGAGCGGAATTTTCCGTCGCGCTGCTCACAACGGCCGCGCCGCGATGCAGCGCGGCCAACCGTGCGCCGAATTCGGGCGAATCAAGAAATGCCGACGCGCAGCGGCTTTTCCGCACGCCTGCCGGCGATATGCTTGCAGCGGCCGGCACAAATATGTGACATGATCATTACAATAGAATGTCAGTTCGGCGAAACGCAGGGGTGTCCATGAGCGTGCAATGGCAGGCCCGGTCGAATTCCTTGACTGGGTCGAATTCCTTGACCGGGTCGAATTCTTTGGCCTGGTCTAATCCCGTGGTCTGGTGGTGGGGGCTGTTGACTCTCGTCAGCAGCGCCAACATCGCGGTCTGGTGCGTGCTGTTTCACGCGCTGCGCGCCTCGCCGACCGGCCGTCTCGACAGCACATCCAGCGTCGAACTTATGCTTCTCTTGTGTGCGGCCTATGTGTTTGGCTGCGCTTTCAGGTCGTTCCTGCCGCGCGCCGACGTGCAGCGGATCTGCCTGTTCGACACCTGGCTGTCGAGCGTCTTCGTCGGCCGGTCGGTGGCGACGGTGGCCGAGGTCTGCTTCGCGGCGCAGTGGGCCATCGTGCTGCTGCATCTCGGCGCGGTGACCGGAGCGACCACGACGCTGAACGCCGCGTGGCTGCTCATGCCGCTGATCGTCGTCGCCGAATGCTTCTCATGGTACGCCGTGCTGACCACCAATTATTTGGGCAACGCCATCGAAGAATCGCTATGGGCGGTCGCCTTCTGCGCGATCGGGATCGGGCTGTGCCGATTGCTGGCGGATTTTGATGGCCCGCTTCGCGTGCTCCTCATCATCGCCATCGTCGGCATTGCCGGTTATCTCGTGTTCCTGCTGGCGATCGACGTGCCGATGTATGTGAATAGGTGGCGGGCCGAGGGCGGCAATAACCGCAAGCTTTTGACGCTCCTCGAAGGGCTCCGCGACGCCAGCACGCGTTGGGTCGTGACGCACGATCTGGCGCAATGGAAGGACGAAATTCCCTGGATGTCGCTTTATTTCAGCGCGGCGGTCTGGGCCAGTCTGGCGCTTTGCGTTTTCACCGCATTTGAGAATGATCTGACACGTTGCGACAGCGGCGGGACCGCCGCCAGCTGCATTGTCGCCCCTGTCAGCAGCAATTAGGGCGCGTACTCATAAAATGCGCGATGTCGGCTTTTCCCCAAAGCGGACATCGCCGGGTGACCGCGGCATGTCCGTTTTGTGCCAATAGCAAAAATGGCATGCGTCCGGCCGATGCTCGTTCGGCCGCGCCAGTGCAGACGTCTTCTCGTTACTCTGAGTCGGATGTTGCAGTCACTGCATGCCCTATCAGTGGCTTCTGCGATCAAAGTTGAGTGTACCTGGAAGCGTTGCGTCCGGCGCGAACCGGATGTGCTTCGCGAAGAATGCACGGAGGAATTCAAAGTCCTCGCTTGACAGGGTTCGTAAGTCAGCCGTGTTCCGAGCTAGAAGCGTGCCCGCGTGCGCGTCTTCGGTCATCGCCGAGCATGCCTGTTCGACGCTCGCATCAGCTGCACCGCAATGCGCGAATAACCGCGCCAGGGAGTCGGTCGGGTTCCGTAGCAGCTCTTCGTACTTGAATGCGACAAGAGGCAGTCCGCATTCTCGCATTCGTAGGTAATTATGAACGCACACCAGCCAGATAAGCAGCGGCTGGGCCAGCCGCCGCAATCGCGCGAGCGCCTGGGGTTGCGATTGAGCATATGAGAACGTTTGGCGAAACACGTGCTCAGGTAGCGGCTGTTCGCCGAACACGCGGATACGTGAGTCGATGCAGTCGAGAGCGTTGCGGTACATAAAAACGTAGCTCGCGGTCGGATGCTGACCGTGCATAAGCTCGGCGAGCCCGATACATTGCGCGCGGAATTTGATCACAAGCCGCTTGCGCGGTATCGACAGCCGACTAAACAGCCGAACGGCGCTGCCAAGCAGGTGGATCGCCTCCTGATCAGTGAGGTGGCCCTCACCATGCCTGTAGTTTATGTCCGTAAAGACATCCGGCTCTGATAGGCTGTAGGTGTCATTGAGGCAGCGCCAGATGTTGCTCATCAGGGTTGAGCCACAGCGTCCAACGGAATAGACGAAGACCAGTTCCGGTAATTGAGCCGGCAGCCGCATTGCAATCTCATGGACGAGATCATACGGAATCGCGATCAAGCGCGTCGCGGCTTCGTACTGAGATCGGTAGAAAAGCGGTGCATTGCTTACATCGACCTCCAGCGGAGTCTCCGCGAAGACCATGCGGTGGTTCTTATGATCGAGACAGTATGGAGTTATGTTGGGGCGTTCGGCGACTGCAGCGCACAGGTCCTCGCGGGGGGCGACCTCCTCCAGCCGAAAATCGTCGAGACCAACTATTCGCGTAGAGTGGGCACGCCCGCGTCCCATTATTTGGAACGCGCAAGGTCCGGTCGATGCTGCGTCGGGGCTGAGGTAAGACGTGGAGGCTATGGACATCGACCCGAAATCCCGAGGCGTCTCGCCTCTCGACTCAAGTCACCCCACCAGCCGTAGGTGCGCCCGACGCGGACGTAGGCCAAGTTAAATCGGGTTCATATTGTAACTGAACGTTTCCAAGATGGACGCTCCGCCCGCAAAAGCTCTACCTTGCGTAGGCAGGGCCCGTGGCGGCGCAGCCAGTGTCGCAATGGGTCATTTTCGACCGACTCAGCGTGGCTTTGCGATGTCCGATCAGCCCCCGGAAGCGGACGTCGAACGGGCACTGCGCAAGGACGTCCGCTTTGGCAGCCGCGGACATCAGGCTGACGTGCGCTTGTGTCCGCGAAGTGCCAGAAGGCGCTTTCGTCGCCGGGACGCCGTTCAAATATGCCAGGCGATTGGATAATCCACGATCGGCGTCGTGAAGCGGCCGCCAACGGCTTCCGCTTCCTGGCGAGCGTCCACCATCATTTCCTTGAGGCTGCCCATCTGCTGAGCATGGGCATCGCTGTCCCATAGGCTTACATGCACCATCGATCCTGTCGGCGAAGTGCCCGCGAAATACGCGGCAAGACCGGGAAGACGATTGATCGCCGGGATCAGGTAGGTCCCGGTATGGCGGGTCATGCGCTCCACCTCGGCAAAGCGGGCGGGATCGAAATCGACGCGGGAAACGCGGATAACGGAATTCGGCGGAAGAACGAGCGTCATGGATCGGTTTCCTCGGTTGCTGATCAACGCGGCGTTACTGGTAAGAACGAAAAAAAGTCTAAGAACGAAGACAGGTCTTTTTGGTCCGTGGCTTATTGACCGAAATATTTTGACGTCTTGATGATCGTGGCGGCGACCTCGGCCGGGTGAGTAGCGAACGTCAAATCCGCTCCGCTGGAGCAGAATGGGTTTTATTTGAATCGCTATTCTGCTCTAGCTTATTGATGGAGCATGACCTTTTCCGAAAACCGGCATCCACTTTCGGGATCATGCTCTAGCCGGCAGGAAACCACGCATTTGCCGTCGCGAGCGTGTCACGCCGCCTGCGCTCCTATGGCGCTTAGCACCTGTCTGTTCCTCCGCTAGACTTGCGGTTGCCAGGCGCGGCAGCAGAACCGCGGGCGTGCAATCCAGGGAGAGACGGTCATGAGCCGATGGTGCGTGATGGTGGCGCTGATGGCGCTGATGGCGATGTCAGTCGTGGCGCGAGCCGAAGACTATCCAACCCGCGACGTCACCGTCCTGGTGCCGTTCGCTCCCGGCGGCGGCACCGACCTGCTGGCGCGCTCCTGGGCGCAGATTCTCGAGAAAAAGTACGGCAAGACGTTCATCATCGAGAACCGGCCCGGCGGCGGTACGACGCTCGCGGCGACGGTTACCGCCAATGCGACGCCGGACGGCTACACGCTGATGCAGGGCACCAGCGGCACCATGGCGATGAACCCTACCATCTTCAAACATCTGTCCTATGAGCCCTTGAAGACGCTGGTGCCGGTGTCGCTGGTGGCCGGCGTGCCGTTCGTGCTGACGGTCAATCCGGCATTGCCGGTGCACAGCGTGGCGGACCTGGTGGCGCTCGCCAAGAAAAGGGATGCCGAGGGCAAGCCGCTGACCTACGGTTCCGGCGGCGTCGGCGCGTTTCATCATCTCTGCGCCGAGCTGTTCAGCAGCCTCACCGGCATCCAGATGACTCATGTCCCCTACCGCGGCAGCGCGCCGGCCACCTTGGCGCTGATCTCAGGTCAGGTCGACGTGCTGTTTGTCGACCTCGGGCCGATGTTGCCGCAGATCAGGGCCGGGAAGGCCCGAGTCCTCGGCATCACAAGCGATAGGCCGTTCCCGACGGCGCCGGACATCAAGCCGCTTGCCGAGGTCGGGCTGCCGTCTTGGCCGAACACCGTCGCCTGGCAGATGCTGCTCGCGCCCGGCGGCACGCCCAAACCGATCCTCGAAAAGTTGAACAAGGACGTGAACGCCGCCGTGCACGCGCCGGAGATGACCGCGCCTCTGGAAAAGCTCGGCATGATCGGGCTCGGTGACAAGTCGCTGCAACAACTCGACGCGTATGTGGAATCGGAAACCGTCCGCTGGGCCAAGGTCATCGAGAAAGCCAACTTGGCGGGAACCCAGTAGACAGACCTCTGCAAAACCAGATTACGTCTGATGCGACATCGTGATTCAAGCGTGGCTTACGGACTTGGATTTGGACTTGGCCGGGCGCTTTTTAGTTCAGTAAACGAAACCTTCGCGAGTTCAGTAAACAAAGCCCTGCGCGCCGCTCGCGGCTTTTGACGGTATTTGCAACAAAAAACATTCTTTTATCTGATAACACTTCGCCAAATACAAATATCTGGCGGAGGAAGACGATGACTCCGGGGGCTGCGAATGCCGCGACAGCGCCTCTGCGCGGCACCTATGGTTTGCGCGTATCCCGCTCCAGTTTCGTTTTTGTAGCTGCTTGCTTTGCGGTCGTCCTGTTTGCGCTGGTCCCGGCGAGCACGCGAATCGCCGGCCTTCAGCTTGACGGCCTTTCGGTGGGATTGATGCGGGCGGTCGGGGCTGGCCTGTTGACCGCGCCGCTGCTGGTCGTTTGCCGTTTGCGGCCGCCGAAGGGCGCGAAGGATCTCGGTTTGTTGCTCATCTATGCGCTTGGGAATTTTGCCGGGTTCCCGGTCTTGTTCAGCTTTGGCACCCAAAGGACTTCGGGTGCGCACGCGGCGCTTATCATGGCGACGACGCCTCTCTTGGTTGGAATCATTGGAATCGTTTTGGATCGCCGGCTGCCGCGGTGGAGCTGGTTTTTTGGCATGGCTGTTGCTGTCATGGGCGAAGCGGGTCTGGTCGGCCTGGGCAAGCTCGGCACCGCAGCCGGCGCTACGATCTCCGGCGATGCCATCGTGTTTGCCGGCTGTGCGCTGTCTGCCATTGGCCTCGCCGCCGGTGCGCGGCTCGGCTCACGCATGAACCCCCTGGCGGGGGCTTTTTGGGCCATGGCAATTGCCGCCGTCGGGCTTGCTCCCTTCGCAGCGGTTCACGTTCTGAGCGCATCATACCGCTATTCTGATCTGACCTGGACGACGTGGGCCGCCATCGCCCAAATCACGCTTGGGGCGGCCGTCTTGGCGAATATTTCGTTGGTCTGGGCCTTTTCCAAAGGCGGCCTCGTCCGCGTCGCGCCGCTTCAGTTTGCTCAGCCCGTCTGCGCGTTGTTCTTTGCCAGCATGCTGCTGAACGAGCGCTTGACGCCGCCGCTGTTGTTGGTCGCGGCTGCAATCGTTTTTGGCATTGTCACCGCGTCGCGCGGCGCGCGCCCGCGTCCGGCAACAGCGCCTCGCCGCATCATGATCGAGGGCTTGCGGTCTGCGGCGCGATTCCTCTCGCCGATGTTCCTTGAACAGGAGCGGGTGCATGAGCCACTCGACGTTGGACTGGAATCGACCCGCTCGAAAGCCGAGCCTGCGGCCGGCCACGCCGCCGGCCAAAGCCAGCGCGTCCCGGTTCTTATCACAGAACCGGCTTGATCCGGGCACGCCGGTTCCGCTCGGAAAAGCCGCCCGACTGTGACATGTGAGGCGGACGCGGAAATCGATCCGCTTCACGCGCAGCGGCGCGAGCGACGGATAACGTCGATTCCTCAAACATTCGTGCGCGCCGCGAGGTCGCCTGAGCCTGAAGCTGCGGCCTGAGGCTACGGTGTATCAAGTGTCCGCGCGACACGGAAACCGATGTCACTGTTGCGGTAGTCAACGGCATTCCAGAAGCGGCTTGCCGAACGGAGGTCCCGCGGCGTGCTGTCCCAGGCACCGCCGCGGACCGCGCGGCTGCTGCAGTCGCCCGTGACCCAAGCCAAGCCATCGGCCGGCGCACCGGTATAATCGTCGCGGTGCACGCAATCCTCAGTCCACTCCCAGACATTGCCCACCACGTCATAAAGCCCGAATTGGTTGGGCGGGAATGATCCGACCCCGGCCGTTTGCTGCCCATCCCATTTGCCGCCACAGCCGTTGCAGTCGGCCATGGCTTGCCCGTTAAGATTGGTGTCATCGCCCCAAGGATAGATCGTCGTCGATCCGGCGCGGGTGGCATATTCGTATTCAGCCTCGGAAAGCAGCCGATAGGTTTTGCCGGTCACCTGTGACAGCCACGCCACGTATCGATGCGCATCATTCCAATCGACGTTGATCACCGGTTGCCGGCCGCGCCCCCAGTTCTGATCCCTCGGCTTGTAACTGTTGCAGCCGCCGCCTTGGACGCAGGCATCCCAATCGGCGAAAGTCGTTTCGTATTTCGCTACGGCAAATCGCCTGGCGATCGTGACTTGATGCTGCGGGAATTCATTCGGATAGGCCTGCTTGTCGGTTGGCGGCGATCCCATCTCGAACGTGCCGGCCGGCACCACCACCATCTCCGGACAGTCCTGGGCGCACTCCTTGAATGACTGCCCCGGCTTGAGCGCCTGCTCCGCGGCCGTGCTCAATACGAAAGGCCGAACGCTCGCTCGCTCATATGGCCAAGTAACGGTCAAAGTAACGGTCACTGCGCGCCATTCGTTCGCGATGATCGAGTCGTGTGTCGCGTCATAGAGGACAGCGATGATCGCGAACAGCAGCGTATAAATGATCGACTGGGCGAGCAGGCTTTTGCGTTTCGCCGCCGCCGCAGCCTTGCGGCTGGTGGCGAGAAGTGTATCGACGAGGGTGAAGTTACCGCCATAGCGGTGGGCCCAGGTGGCGTTGACCTTGCGCTCCCGCCACCAGTCGGACCGCTCCTCGGTCGTCGCCGGCGAGAGCACGCGGCGCTTGTCGCGGGCGAAGTCCTTGGCCTCGACCAGGAGCGAGCGCCAGATCAGGCCGTCGTCGAACTCGCGCTTGAGCCAGCCGTTTTGCGGATCGGAAAGCCGGTCCCAGCAGCGGATCAGCGCCTCGTGGCCGATGTCGATCAGCGTTGCCTCGGTGATCGGCTCCGGCGGATAAGGCGTAAGGAACGAGACGCCGTCGCGGCGGAGCGCGTTGATGATTCCGCGCAGCGTGTCAGCATCGATTCCCGTCACCGCGAAGAGATCGCGAAACGCCTGCGGGCGTCGGATGGCCTTGCCTTCGACGTTGACGTCGGTGAGCGCGCGGAACAGCCGCTCCACGGCGGCGCGCCGCTTCGGATCGGGCGCGGCGATCTCCACGGCCGCGTCGGCATGGGCTGAAAGCATCCGCGACAGGCCGCGCGCGGCTTCGAGCGGCGCTGCATCGAGCACGATCTCGCCGCCGGATTTCAGGCTGGTCAACGCATCGTGCCACATCAGCATGAGACCATGCTGAATGAGCGGCAATTCGTCCTCGCGCCCGGTAGCGTCGGCGATCAGCCGCTCGGCAAGGTCGAGCGTGACTTCTCCGCCGTAGAGCTGGGCCGGGCGGCGGATCGCCCGCAAGAGCGCGTCGCGCTCCATGCGCGGCACCAGATATTGGGTGCGATTGATGGTCTCGGCGAGGCCGGAAAAGCGCGCGCATTCGCCCAAATATTCCGAGCGCATGGTGACGATGACGTGCACGGGCGGAGTTTGCTCGCTTAGCCCGCTCTCGCCACCAGACGCGGCCGCCTCGGCATCGCTGCGTACGAGCAGATCGACAAAAAGCTCGGCCTCTTCGCGGCTCGTTTCCTTCTCGAAGCGGAACAACTCCTCGAACTGGTCGACCAGGAGGCAAAGCCGCCGCCCGGCAAAATCTTTGAGCGACGCAGTGATCGTGGACAAGGTCGCGCCGCGGCGGCTGAACTGGGCGACGATCTGGCCAACGCGCTCGACGTCTAGCGCCGTTCCTTCCAGGCCCGCCAGTTCTTTGGCGAGATTCCACAACGGCCCGCCCGAAGGCCGCATGGTGCAGGTCTGCCATGGCGCGCCCGCCCGCCGGTGCTGGCGCGCCAGCTTGGGCAGCACGCCGGCGCGCACCAGCGAGGACTTTCCAGCGCCGGAAGCACCGTGAATGAGCACCAGCCGGTTGGCGGCCAGGCGATCGATGACGTCATCGATCATGCGCTCCCGGCCGAAGAAGATCGACCATTCTTCGGCTTCGAACGGCCGCAGGCCTGGATAAGGGTATTTCGGCCGCGCCGCTTCGGCAGACTCCGCGCTTGCGGAGGATTCCGTGCTCATGGCGCGGCCCTTGGCTGCGCCCGGCGCTGGTCGAGCCAGAGGTGGAATTTGGGCCGCCAGTCCTCGCTGCCGAGGTCGAACCGCTCGATGCCGAAGCCGGACACGTCGATCGGCAGCCTTTGGCCGGAGCGGTCGAGCACCGCGCAGGGCAGCGGCGCGCCGCGTGCCTCCTCGATCCGGTCGCGCTCGTCGACGCCGATCTCATAGAGGTCGTCCATGAAGCGATCGTCGCCATCGCCGCGCAGCAGCGCCAGCGCGTCGCAACGCTTCGCGGCCGCGATCCGCACCCGGCTCTCTCGCGCAAAATCGGCGATATTGCGCCCGGGATCGGCAATGGGGCTGAGCGCGGGAATGCCGTCCTGGAAGAGCAGGCGCTTGATCTCGTCGCAGACCGCGGCGTATTCGGGCCGGGCGTGCAAATAAATGCGGCGCGGCCCCGTTGCCGGTGGAGTGGCCGCAGGCGCTTCGATCTTGGCCCGGCGCTCGGCGTTGGTGCGCAGCTCGCGCAGCCGCAGCATCAGCGCGGCTTGCAGGCGCCCGAGGACCTGAACGTAGGCGTCGCGGTGCATGCCGGCGCCGCGCCAGTCGTAGGGCAGGGGAGAAAGCTGCCGGTCGTGAAACTGGAATCCCGGTAAAGCGTGGCCGCGGCTGTCGCGCAAAAAATCCGGCCACTTTGTCTCGTCAGTGTACATGGCGCGGACGACGAACACCCGGCCCTGATCGCGCATGCGGTCTTCAACCTGCTGCTTGAACCAGTCGAGCTCGTCCTTGCACCAAGCGGAGGTGAGATAGCGCGGCGACATCACGATGATCAGAATGCCGGAATGGCTCACCTTCGCCCGCAACTCATCGGTGAGCTGCATGGTGGGATCGATGTGTTCGTCGCGCCAGATGTGCAGATCGTCGAATTCGGTATCGACCAGGCGGATATCGGTTTCCAGCCTCCGCACCAGCTTCAGAGTCCAATCTCTGAGCGGGAAGTCGCGGTCGCCCTCGGGGAGCCCGTGCGAATAGCTCACGAAAGCGTCGTATTCGAAATACGGCCGGAGAAACGCCATTCTCCCTCGACCCATGCGTGCAGCACCCTGGCCTGTATTTTAGCGCGCGCATCGGTGGTGTCGAGGCAGGGCCAGTGTGGCGGATTTGACGTCCTACGAACCAACGGCGAACTCAACAGGAACTTCAAATCCAAAAACACGCCAGAAAAGGATACTCGAGCATGATCCCGAAAAGTGGAAACCGGTTTTCGGATGAGATCATGCTCAAAGGAAAAATCTATATGATCCCGAAAAGTGGAAACCGGTTTTCGGATGAGATCATGCTCAAACGAAAAATCTACATGATCCCGAAAAGTGGAAACCGGTTTTCGGATAAGCATGCCCTCGGGCTTGACTCGAGGGATCATGCTCAAACGAAAATCCAGACCTGATCCGATCCAATTGAATCGGATCAAAGGTCAGGCGTGAGCGTCCGGCGCGGGCGGCGGGGTGCGCTGCTGCCGCAGCCCGGTGAATGCCTCGAGCAATTCCATCGGGAACGGGAAGACGATGGTGGAGCCGCGCTCGTTGGAAATGTCGAACAGCGTGCCGAGGTAGCGCAGCTGCATGGCCTGCGGCACGTCGCCGAGGATGCGCGCGGCCTCGACCAGCTTCTGCGCCGCTTGCTGCTCGCCCTCGGCATTGATGATCTTGGCGCGGCGTTCGCGCTCGGCCTCGGCCTGCCGGGCGATGGCGCGCACCATGCTCTCGTCGAGGTCGATGCGCTTGAGCTCGACATTGGAGACCTTGATGCCCCAGCCTTCGGTCTGCTTGTCGAGCACGTCCTGAATGTCGGCGTTGAGCTTGTCGCGTTCGGCCAGCATCTGATCGAGATCGTGCTTGCCCAGCACCCAGCGCAAAGTGGTTTGCGCCAGCTGACTCGTCGCCGATAAATAATTGCTGACCTGAATGATCGCCTTCTCGGGGTCGACCACGCGCAAATAGATGACGGCGCTGACCTTGACCGAGACATTGTCGCGGGAAATCACGTCCTGCGGCGGCACTTCGTCGACGACCACGCGCAGATCGACCCGCACCATCTGCTGGATGAAGGGATAAAGCAAAATGAGCCCGGGACCCTTGGTGCCGGTATAGCGGCCGAGTGTAAAGATAACGCCGCGTTCGTATTCGCGCAGAATTTTGATCGAGGCGTAGAGAAATATCAGCAGCAAAGCGATGATGACGATCACAATGGTGATGAACATGACGGTGCTCCCGGTCATAAGATCAGATCTGCGGCAAGGGCTGGTTCACATCGATTGCACGCGAAGAACAAGGCCGTCGCGTTTGACGACTCTGATAGAGGCTCCGGCCGTAAGCGGCGTGTCCGCCCGCGCGCGCCAGATTTCGCCGGCAACGCGCACGCGGCCCTCGTCGCCGTCCCACGACACCGCCTCGCCTTGCGCGCCGATCAGCGCCTCGCTGCCGGTCACCACCGGACGCCGCCGCGCGCGCACGAGTGTGGCGAGCGCCAATAGGATGAGCGCAGCGCTGGCAATGGCGGCGCCGATGATCACCGCGCCGGACAGCGTGAAGCCTGTGCCGCGGGCGGGAAACATCATCAGCGCGCCGATGACGAAGGCGACGATGCCGCCGACGCCGAGCGCGCCGAAGGCGCCGATATGGATCTCGGCGAGCATCAGGGCGATGCCGACGATCACCAGCGCCGCGCCGGCGTAATTGATGGGAATGAAGGCCAGCGCATAGAGCGCGACCAAAAGCGAAATGGCGCCGATCAATCCTGGCGCCACCGCGCCGGGATTAAAGAATTCGAGAATGAGCCCGTAGATGCCGATCAGCATCAGGATGAAGGCGACATCCGGGTTGGTGATCAGGCCGAACAATTCGGTGCGCCAATCCGGCGGGTCATTCGCGATGGTCAGCCCCGCGGTCGCCAGCGTCTGCGGCTTGCCGTTCACCGTTACCGTCTTGCCGTCGATCTGGCGCAGAAGATCGGGCACGTCGGTGGCGATCACGTCGATGACATGCAGCGACAGCGCTTCGGTGGCCGGCACGCTCACGGCAGAGCGTACGGCGTCAGCGGCCCAATCGGCGTTGTGTTTGTTGATCGCGGCGAGGCTTTTAATATAGGCAACCGCATCATTGACGATCTTGCGGGTTTCGGTGTCCTCGGACTGGCCACCCCCTTGTCCGCCCCCGCCTTTGCCTTGCTGCTTCTGATTCGAATTGCCGCCGGGCAGGATCGAACCGCCTCCAAGCTGCACCGGCGTGGCGGCGCCGATATTGGTGCCCGGCGCCATGGCGGCGATCGCGCTCGCATAGGTGATGTAGGTGCCGGCGCTGGCCGCCCGCGCGCCGCTCGGCGCCACAAAAGTGGCGACCGGCACCGGAGATGCGAGAATCGCGGCCACGATCTGCCGCATCGAGGTGTCGAGGCCACCGGGCGTGTTCATGCGCAGGATGACGATGCCGGTATCATCCGGCGTCGCGTTTTTGAGTTCCCGCACGATGTAATCGGCCATGGCCGGGCCGATCACGCCGTTGACGTCGAGCACCACGGCGCGTTTGGCCGCGCTCGCCGGCGCAGCGAACGCCGCCGCTGCGAGCAGCGCGAGCGTGGCGAGGAGCCAAGTCGCGGTGCGGAGCCAAGTCGCGGTGCGGAGCCAAGTCGCGGCGCGGAGGCGCAGCATCAGGCGCAACATCGAGCGCAACTTCTGGCCCATCATGGCAACGATCCAAGGTCGGAACCCGGCTGCGGCAAACCCTCGGTCGCCGCCTGATCAGGGTCGTATGATCACCCCATTATATCGCGCCGGCCCGGCTCCGTCGCGCCGCTCAGGTCTCAATTGAACGACGCACAATTTCCTGTGATGGCTTGGTGCCGGCGATGGCTTTCCGTGACCGCCCTATGACTTTTCATGACCGCCTCATGAAAAGTGAGACAGGACAAGGGCGCGGCGTCCGCGCCTGATCTGCTGGCGTCTGGGTCGCCGCGCCTTGGAACCTCGACCCCGCGGGATGAGTTAGTGCAGGGGTACCCTTATCGAAGGCACGGAGAGGGTCGTGGCCGGCACAGACATTCATAAAGACGAGGCTCCGAGCGCCGCCGCGGGCGAAGCCGGGCAGAGCGCACGGCGCGACCTGTTGTGCATCGACACCATCCGCACCTTGGCTATGGATGCGGTGCAGAAGGCAAACTCCGGCCATCCCGGCACGCCGATGGCGCTTGCGCCGGTCGCCTATACGCTGTGGCAGCAGAAGCTGCGCTACGATTGCGACGATCCCAAATGGCCGAACCGCGATCGCTTTGTGCTGTCGAACGGTCACGCCTCGATGATGCTCTACGCGCTTTTGCATCTCGCCCGCGTCCGCGATCCTGCGGAGGGCGGCAGGCCGGCGGTGAGCCTCGACGACATCCGGCAGTTTCGCCAGTTCGGCAGCCGTTGCCCCGGCCATCCGGAATATGGTCACACGCCGGGAGTCGAGGTGACGACTGGTCCGCTCGGCCAGGGCTGCGGCAACAGCGTCGGCATGGCGATCGGCGGGCGCTGGCTGGCGAGCCGGTTCAACCGGCCCGAGTTTCCGCTGTTCGATTTCAACATCTACACCTTCTGCAGCGACGGCGACCTCATGGAAGGCGTCGCCAGCGAGGCGGCCTCGCTCGCCGGCCATCTGCAATTATCCAATCTGTGCTGGCTCTACGACAACAATCACATCACCATCGACGGCAGCACCGAGATCACCTTCACCGAGAACGTCGCCGCGCGCTTCCGCGCCTACCGCTGGAATGTCCTGCACGTCGCCGACGCCAACGATACCGAGGCCGTTGCCGAAGCGCTGGGCGATTTCAACAAAACCAGCGACCGGCCGACGCTGATCATCGTCGACAGTCACATCGGGTTTGGCTCACCGCACAAACAAGATACCAGCGCCGCGCATGGCGAACCGCTCGGCGAAGAGGAGGTCCGGCTTACCAAGCGCGTGTACGGCTGGCCCGAGGACGCGCACTTTCTGGTGCCCGACGGGATCTACGAGCATTTTGCCGACGGTATCGGCGCCCGCGGGCGCGACCTGCACCGTGCCTGGGAGACGAAATTCGCCGCCTATTGCGAGCGCTACCCTGAACTCGGTGAGCGCTTGCGCACCATACAAAGCCGCGGGCTGCCGCCGCGATGGGAGGCCAACTTGCAAAGCTTCCCGGCGGACCCCAAGGGTCTCGCCACACGCGAGTCCTCCGGCAAAGTTCTCAATGCCGTTGCGCAGAACTATCCCTGGCTGGTCGGCGGCGCCGCCGATCTTAACGCGTCGACCAAGACGGCGCTGATATTCGAGGCTGCCGGCAATTTCGAGCCGGGCGAATATGCCGGCCGCAATCTCAGTTTCGGCATCCGCGAGCACGCCATGGGCGCAGTCCTCACTGGTCTTACGCTCGACGGCCTGCGCGCCTTCGGTTCGAGCTTTTTTGTCTTTACCGATTACATGCGGCCGCCGATGCGGCTCGCGGCGATGATGCGTCTGCCGGTCATCTATGTGTACACCCACGATTCCATCGGGCTCGGCCAGGACGGGCCGACGCACCAGCCGGTCGAGCAGCTCATCGGCTTGCGCGCGGTGCCTGGCCTGATCACGATCCGGCCCGCCGACGCCAACGAAGTCGTCGAGGCCTGGCGGGTGATCGTTCCCTTGAAAGACGCGCCGGTGTGTCTCGTGCTCACGCGGCAGCCGCTTCCAACCCTCGACCGCAGCCGCTACGCTGCCGCGTCCGGTCTGGCGCGCGGCGGCTATATTTTGGCTGACGCGCCGGACGGCCGGCCCGAAGTGATTTTGATCGGGACGGGCAGCGAAGTGGCGCTGTGCGTCGCGGCAGCCGAAATGCTCGGCGCCGAGAAGATTGCGGCGCGTGTCGTCAGTTTGCCGTCGTGGCAGCTGTTCGATCGGCAAGACGAAGCCTATCGGGACAGCGTGTTGCCGAAGACCATAAAGGCGCGAGTGTCGGTCGAGGCCGCCTCGACGCGCGGATGGGACCGCTACGCAGGTGTGGACGGCGCCATGATCGGGCTTGATCACTTCGGCGCCTCGGCGCCGATTAAGGATTTGATGAAAGCGTTCGGCTTTACTGCCGAAAACGTCGTTGCCGCCGCCAAGGCGCAGATCGCGAAATGGAAGACGTCATGAATCGGTTGCGTGCGCTCGGGGAAAAAGGCCAACAGGTCTGGCTCGATTTTCTGTCGCGGCAGATCATCGAGAACGGCTATCTGCAGCGGCTGATCGACGAGGATGGGCTCGCCGGCATCACGTCCAATCCGTCGATCTTCGAAAAGGCGATCGGCGAAACCGATTTTTATGACGACAGAATAAAGGGCCTCGTCGGCGACGGCACCCGCTCGCTTGGCGTGATCTACGAACAACTCGTCGTCGCCGACATTACGGATGCGGCCGACATGCTGCGTCCGCTCTACGACAAAACCGAAGGGCGGCATGGCTTCGTCAGTCTGGAAGTGTCGCCATACCTCGCCATGGATACCGAGGCGACGATGATGGAAGCGCGGCGGCTGTGGACCGCCGTGCGGCGTGAGAACATTTTCATCAAGGTGCCCGGCACGAAGCCGGGAATTCCGGCGATCCGCCAACTGCTCGCCGAAGGCCTCAATATCAACATCACGCTGCTGTTCTCGCAGGCTGTCTACGAGGACGTCGTCGAAGCCTATCTGGCCGCGCTCGAGCACCGCGCCGCGGCGGGACAGCCGCTTGACCGCATCGCCAGTGTCGCCAGTTTCTTCGTCAGCCGCATCGACACCATGGTGGACAAGCTCCTGGGCGAGGCCGCCGCGCGGGCGATGAGCGCATCCGACCGCGCCAGCCTCGAAGCGTTGCGCGGCAAAGTCGCGATCGCCAATGCCAAGCTCGCTTATCGGCGCTGGCAGCAGCGCTTTTCCGGTCCGCGTTGGGAACGTTTGCAGAAACTTGGCGCGCGGCCGCAGCAATTGTTGTGGGCCTCCACGGGAACAAAAAATCCGGGCTACAGCGATGTGCTCTATATCGACGAGTTGATTGGTCCGCAGACCGTCAACACCATGCCGGAAAAGACCATGGACGCGTTTCGCGACCACGGCACCGTGGGCGAGACGCTTACTGCCGACGTGAACGCCGCCGCGCAAACGCTTACGGCCCTCGACCGCGCCGGCATCTCGCTCGATGCGGTGACCGACAGACTTGTGGCCGACGGCGTGACGCAATTTTCCGACTCGTTCGACAATCTCAACGCCGCGCTGGCGCAAAAGCGCCGCCGTATCCTCGGCAAGGCGCTGAGCGATCAGTCGATCACGCTTCCCGACCCGCTGAAGAAAAAGGTCGACGAGGCGGCCGAGAGCTGGCGCCAAAAAGGCAATATCCGCCGGCTCTGGAACGAGGATGCATCGCTGTGGACCGGCGGCGACGAGGGCGATTGGCTCGGCTGGCTCGATGTGGCCGACGCGCAATTGCGCGACATGCCTGCTCTGAACGAATTCGCCGCCGAGGTGCGGGCGCAGGGATTCCGTGACGCCTTGCTGCTCGGCATGGGCGGTTCAAGCCTCGGCCCCGAGGTCTTGGCGGAAACGCTCGGCTCGGCGCCGGGCTTTCCCACGTTGCACGTGCTCGATTCCACCGACCCGCGGCAGGTGACGGATTTTGAACGCAAGATCGATCTCGCCCGCACGCTGTTCATCGTCTCGAGCAAGTCCGGCACCACGCTCGAGCCGAACGTGCTGATGGAGTATTTCTTCCAGAAGGCTGCCGATGTGATCGGCCCGGCCGACGCCGCCCGGCACTTCGTCGCCGTCACCGATCCGGGCTCCGCGCTCGAAAGGCACGCCAAGCAGCAAGGCTTTCACAGGGTCTTCGAGGGCATACCGAGCATCGGCGGCCGCTACTCGGTGCTGTCGCCCTTCGGCACCGTGCCGCTGGCGGCCATGGGCCGCGACGTGCACGCGTTTCTGCAATCAGCCTGTGTGATGGCGCGCTCGTGCGGCCCCGAAGTACCGCCGGCGCAGAATCCCGGCGTCGCGCTGGGTCTTGCCATCGGCGTGCTTGCGCAGAACGGGCGTGACAAGGTCACCGTATTGGGGTCGCCCGCTTTTGCCTCGTTCGCGGCCTGGGCCGAGCAATTGCTGGCCGAGTCGACGGGCAAGCACGGCAAGGGCGTGATCCCGATCGCCGATGAGCCGCTGGGCGATCCTTCCGTCTACGATGCGCACCGGCTGTTCATCTATTTGCGCGACAGCGCGCACGCCGATGCGGCGCAGGATCGGACGATGGAGGCGCTGCGAAAGGCCGGACAGCCGGTCGTGCAGATCGATCTCGCCGCGAAGGATCAATTGGCGCAGGCGTTCTTCCACCTGGAAATGGCCACCGCGGTGGCCGGGCAGATCATCGGCATCAACCCGTTCGATCAGCCGGACGTCGAAGCCAGCAAGGTGGCGACCCGCGAACTGACCGACGCTTACGAGAAATCGGGCACGCTTGCCGCCGATAAGCCGGTGTTCAGAGAAAACGGCATCGCGCTTTACACCGACGAGCGCAATGCCCAGGCGTTGCGGCAGGCCGGCGCCAATTCAACATTGGAAAGCTGGCTCGGCGCGCACTTCGCGCGCCTGCACGATGGCGATTATTTCGCCGTGCTCGCTTACCTGGAGCGCAGCGATGCCCAGATCAGGCCGCTGCAGAAACTGCGGACTGAGGTGCGCGACAACAAACACGTCGCCACCTGCCTGCAATTCGGTCCGCGCTTCTTGCATTCGACCGGACAGGCCTACAAGGGCGGTCCGAATTCCGGCGTGTTTCTGCAAATCACCGCGGACAGCCCCGCCGATGTGAAGATTCCCGGCCACAGAGCGAGCTTCGGCGTGATCGAGAGCGCGCAGGCGCGCGGCGATTTTCGCGTGCTCGCCGAACGCGGGCGCCGCGTGCTGCGCGCGCATATCGGCAGCGACGTTGCGGACGGTCTCTCCGCGCTCAACAAGGCAGCGCAGTCGGCGCTGCGGTGAGGTAAGCCATGCAGCTCGGCATTGTCGGTCTCGGCCGCATGGGCGGCAACATTGCCCAGCGTTTGATGCGCCACGGCCATTCCTGCGTCGTCTACGACAAGAACGCCGATACGGTCGCTTCGCTCGCCCGCGACGGCGCCAGTGGGAGCAGCGGTCTTAAGGATCTCGCGGCCAAGCTTGAAGCGCCGCGCGCGGTCTGGCTGATGCTGCCCCACGGCCAAATAACCGACGACGCCGTGAGCGAGCTCAGGAGCGTACTCCAATCGGGCGACATTATTATCGACGGCGGCAATACGTTTTACCGCGATGACGTGCGGCGGGCGCACGAGCTGAAAGCCAAGGGCATCCATTACGTCGACGTCGGCACCAGCGGCGGCATCTGGGGCCTCGACCGCGGTTATTGCATGATGATCGGCGGCGAAAAGGACGTCGTTACCCATCTCGATCCGATTTTTTCGGCGCTGGCGCCCGGCCTCGGCAACATCGAGCGCACAGCGGGGCGTGACGGCCGCGACAAGCGGCCGGAGCGCGGCTACATGCATTGCGGTCCGGTCGGCTCGGGCCA
>JASHVN010000378.1 GCA_030044555.1 Xanthobacteraceae bacterium
ACGTCTCCCTGGCGAGAGCCGCAGTGGAACGCCGAGAGGCGAGCGCGGATTGCAAGCCGCGCGCCGCACCGAAAGGTGCAGCGGTTGAGGAACAGCGTCTCTCGGCGTTCTGCTTCCTTTTATTGATTTCCCCTCCCCCTTGTGGGGAGGGGCCAGGGGTGGGGGTAGAGAGGCAAAGCGTGGCGGCAACGCCGATCAAAACCTCTCCACCCCCACCCCGCCGCGCGTTTCACGCGCGGCGACCCTCCCCACAAGGGGGAGGGTAAAGTGCGCCGCGCCTGATCGTGATTGATCCGGCCCTCCACAGCCGGAGCGATCTGACGAAGATCGGAGGTGCGGCGAGGGCTGTTTGACATCGTTAGCTCAAGACTTCGGCGCAAATCAAAAAATCGCACCGCGAGAATGTGGTCACTTGCGTCATTGCGAGCCAACGGACCCGCGCGAGGTCGGGCCCCCCACCGCGCGAGCGCAATGGGGCCCCCGCGCGCGGTCCGATGACAGGCTACGCGAGACAATCCAGGTTCGACTTGCAATAAGCGTCAGGCCGCTCTGGATCTGTTTCTCAATTTTAAGTGTCACGATTCTGCAAACGGGCAATAGCGACGAATGCCCGGCTTGATGCTTTTGAATATTGCGGCAAGAGGAGACCCCACAATGATTGCCAAGGCCACATGTTTGAGGATGATGATGCCGGCTATAATAGCGGCTGCAGTACCTGCTGCGATCGGAATCGACCGCAACACTAGAAGCGTCGCCGCACCCGCAAGACTGCCTGCCGCTCCCAGCGTGATCCATTTTCTCCGTCTGGTTTTCATTCCCATCGGCTGCGTTCCAGGATGCCTTTCCGCCGGCGACGGTAGCATCGCCGGCGAGCGAATTTCAAACTGAGGCGGCATCGTAAGCTCCCCCTCCCGCCCCGGTATGGGGGAGGATAAAGTGTGCGCCCCCTACATAACCTTGACCGCCCATAAGACCGAACCCCGATGGATTCCGCCGCAAGCCCGCTGCTGACCGACCTCTATCAGCTCAACATGATGCAGGCCTATCTGGATCATGGCGAGACGCAAATTGCGGTGTTCGAGTTTTTCGTGCGCACCCTGCCGGAGCGCCGCCGCTTTCTGCTCGCCGCCGGGCTCGAACAGGCGCTCGATTATCTGGAGAACCTGCGCTTCTCCGCGGCCGATATCGACTGGCTGAAAAGCACGGGCCGCTTCAAACCAAATCTGCTCGATTATCTGCGCGACTTCCGTTTCACCGGCGACGTGCACGCCATGCCCGAGGGCACCGCGTTTTTCGCCAGCGAGCCGATCCTGCGCGTCACCGCGCCGATGCCGCAGGCGCAGCTCGTGGAAACCCGCCTCATCAATATTTTGCACTTCCAGTCGCTGGTGGCGGCGAAAGCCGCGCGCTGCCTGCTCGCCGCGCCGGGAAAACTGCTCGTCGATTTCGGCCTGCGCCGCGCCCACGGCGCCGAGGCCGGACTGATGGCGGCGCGCGCCAGCTACCTTGCGGGCTTCGCCGGCACCGCCACGGTGCTCGCCGGCGAGAAATTCGGCATTCCGCTCTACGGCACCATGGCGCATTCGTTCATCGAAGCGTTCGACGACGAGGCGGCGGCGTTCGAAGCGTTCGCGCGAGCGCGGCCCGATGGGCTTACCCTCCTGCTCGACACCTACGACACCGAAGCCGCCGCACGCAAAGTCGTGGCGCTGGCGCCGAAGCTCAAAGCGTCCGGCATCACGATCCGCAGCGTTCGCCTCGACAGCGGCGACCTCACCGCGCTGGCGAAGAGCGTGCGCAACATCCTCGATCAGGGCGGGCTCGGCGACGTCGCGATCTTCGCCAGCGGCGGCCTCGACGAGGATTCGCTTGCCGCGCTGGTACAGAAAAATGCGCCGATCGACGGCTACGGCGTCGGCACCAGCCTGACCACGTCCGCCGACGTGCCCAACGTCGATTGCGTTTACAAGCTGCAGGAATACGCCGGCGTGGCGCGGCGCAAGCGCTCGGAGAAAAAAGCCACCTGGCCCGGCCGTAAGCAAGTGTGGCGGCGCCTCGGCGCCGACGGCCGCATGGAAGGCGATATTCTCGCCCTCGAAGACAACGCCAAGCCGGGCGAGCCGCTCATGGCGATGGTCATGCAGAACGGCCAACGCCTGCAGCCGGCGGAACCGCTCGCCGCGATCAGAGAACGCGCCAAGCGCGCGCTTGAACGCTTGCCCGAGCCCTTGCGGCGGCTTGCGCCGGAGGCGACATATTTGGTCGAGATCGCCCCGGAACTTGAGGAACTTGCCGCCGCGGTCGACCGCCGCATGCAGGTGCAGATGGCGCAATCAAAAGAGGAGCGATGAACGAAGCCACCAGGTTTGCCGACGACAGCGTCCTTATTGTTGTCGACGTGCAGAACGATTTCTGTCCGGGCGGCGCGCTGGCAGTGCCGCGCGGCGACGAAATCATTCCGATCGTCAACACGCTGGCGGCGCGCTTCGGCAACGTCGTGTTGACGCAGGACTGGCATCCGCGCGGACATTCTTCGTTCGCGTCTTCGCATCGCGGCCGCAAGCCGTTCGAGACCATCGAGGCGTACTATGGGACGCAGGTGCTGTGGCCGGATCATTGCGTGCAGGGAACGCCCGGTGCGGCGTTGCATCGGGCGCTCGAGGTTCCACACGCGGGATTGATCATCCGCAAAGGCACGCATCCGGCGATCGATTCCTACTCGACGTTTTATGAGAACGACCGCAAGACGCCGACCGGGCTCGTCGGTTACCTGCGCGAGCGCGGTCTTGGCCGCATCTTCCTTGCCGGCCTCGCCTTCGACTTTTGCGTCCGTTACTCGGCGGAGGATGCGCGCCGCGAGGGCTTCGACGCCTTTGTGATCGAGGACGCCTGCCGCGGCATCGATATGGACGGTTCGGTGGCGGCGACCCGCACGAGCCTTTCGACCCTCGGCGTGCCGTGCATCCGCGCGCAGGAATTCGCTTGATAGACAATTCTCTCGATAAATCTTGTGGTTAGGGCCGCAACCGGCGGCCGCAGTCTACAACTTTATGCGGCAGCGCAGCGTCGTGGTGTGCAACGCACAATTTTTCTTGACTCTGCCTCAAAAGGCGCGAGAAAGTCACAAAATCGTCAACCTGGGTCAGCCGAATGCCGAATCACCTGGCCGCCCCTGCTTCGAGCCTGCCGTCGCTGATGATGCCGTGTCCGGTCTGCGCCGGACGCATGGCCTATAGCGGCCGCCGCGTCATCGCGCCCGACGTCGAAGACACCGTTTATGCGTGCAAAAGCTGCGGCGCCGAACTCGTCCGCACGTCAGTGCGTCGCAAGACCGAGGCGAAAGCGCGCAGGACCGCCGCGTAGGCTAGATCTTGATCCAATTCGATTGAATCGGATCAAGGTCTGGATTTTTCCTTTGAGCATGATCCCTCGGGTCAAGCCCGAGGGCATGCTTATCCGAAAACCGGTTTCCACCCTCTGATCGAGTCTGAGGGTAAGCTTTTCGGGATCATGCTCTACGTCAGCCGCATTTGCTGCAGCACGGCGCGGCCAAGAAGCCCGTAAGGGTTAGCCAGCGTCTCCAGCATTTCGAAGTGGTTATAACCCTCCCCGACCAACAATTCGACCGGCTTGCCGGCGGCCTTCACGGCGGCGGCGAATTCGCGGCTCTGCCGCTGAAATTCCGGCGTCTCGTAGGTGCCGTAGGTGAGCACGAGCGGCGTGTGCAGGCGGTCGAGATGCCGCATGGCGGAGAGTTCCTGCTCCATCTCGTCGGTGAACTTCACATATTTGGAACGCTTCGACAGCCGCACCGGCTTGAGATCGTACATGCCGCTTGAGAGCGCCGCGCCTTTGAGAATGTTGAGCGGAAGCCCGTCTTTCACCCAATCGTGTGTCACCGTACAGCCGGCAAGATGCGAGCCGGAGGAATGCGAGATCAGATGCAGCCGCTCGCGATCGCCGCCGAACTTTTCCGCATTGCGATAGACCCAGCCGACCGCGCGGCACACCTGCTCGACCATGGGAAACAAACTGCCGCCGGCATTGTCGACGTTGGTGAAATCGAGCACGACGAAATGCGCGCCGAGACCGATGAACGGCTCGGCCAGATAAGTGAACTCGGACGCCGCGCCGTTGCGCCAGGCGCCGCCGTGAATGAAGATGCCAACCGGCGCGTTCGGCTTGCTGGTGCGATAAACGTCGAGGCCCTCGATCGGCGTCGGTCCGTAAGCAAAGCGCTCCGGCTTGCCGATGCGTTCAAGCGCCGCTGCGCTGTTGGCGAGCCGCCGCTTACCGAGCCGATCGCGGTTCGGCGCATAGACGGCCTGATCGTAAGCGTCGTCGAGCTCTTGCTGGTCCATGTTGAGCCAGACGATCGGCCCTTTTGCTTTCGCGGCGGCGGTCGCAGTCACGGTATTCATCTTCACTCCTCAATGCGCGTTGGTCGTCGCTGGCTCGACCAAAGCGCCGGCACGTTGAATGATCGGTTTCGGGGCGGCATAGGCCTTCGCCAGCAGCTTTTCAATCGCCTCGCCGGTCAACGGATCGACCTCGAGCTGCAGCTTCTGGGCGTCGGCAACGAAAGCGGGATCGGCGAGCGTTGCCGCGAACGCCTGGCGCAACGCCGCGACGCGATCGGCCGGCGTTCCCGGCGGCGCCGCGAACGGTCGGCCGGCTTCTTGCCGGATCAAAATCAGCTCCATCACCTGCCTGTTGTCCGGATCGGTGACGAGATCGAGCGCGCTGGGCACGCCGGGCAGATCGGGAAGTTTGCGCAGACCCATCTGCACGATGACGTTGAGCAGATGCTCGTTCACCCAGCGCGGACGCGAGGCCTTCATGGTCGACCACGACAGGCCGCAAATGCCTTCAGCCTCGCCGCTCTCCACCGCCAAGGTCAGGCCCGAACCGGGATCGTAACCGGCGATCACCTTGAATTTGGTGCCGATCAGCGTGTTGAGCATGTTCGGCACGATCGCAGTGTTCGACGTGGCGCCGGCCGCCGCGACAATAACCTGGCGCTCGCGCGCCTGCGCAATGGTTTTGACCGGACTCGTGTGCCACGTGGCACAGACGTTCTCCAATTTGCCGATGCTGCCGAGCCATGCGAATTTCAGCGGGTCATAGTGGGCGCCGGGATTGCCGAACAGCGGGTCCATCGCCGCGCCGTTGGTGAAGGCGCCGATCACCGAACCGTCGCGCTCGGCGCTGTTGTAAAGCGTCGAGGCGGCGGCAAGCCCGGCCGCCGCCGGCATGTTCTTCGGAATGATGTCCGGATGGCCCGGAATGTGGCTGGTCCAGAAGCGCGCGAAGGTGCGCGCATAGACATCGTAGCCGCCGCCGGCGCCGCTGCCGACCAGCATGGTAATCGGATGCGATTTGTAGAAATCCGCGACTGACTGAGCGTGCAGCGGCGATGCGCAGGCAAGCAGCGCCGACAATGCTGCTCCGGCAAGAAGCCGCATCATTTGAGTGCGTATTTCTGCTGCATGGCCGCGAAGAAGCCCTCGCTCTTGATCGCGTCGAGCAGGCTCGTGTCGAGGTAATCAGCGACCTTCTGGCTTGCTTTGGGAAACTGCTCGAGGACATTTTGCGCGCCCGCCGCCGACGGTTCGAGGTTCGGCGGCGACTGGGCCTTGAAGTCGTTGTAGGTGATATCGAGGACTTTGCGGCTGCCGATTTTCAGCTCCTTGGCCAAGACCTCCTTGGCGCGCTTCTCGTCGGTAAGCGCGATGTAATTGCCCTCGATGCTCGATTTGAGAAAGCGCATGAGCAGATCGCGGCGCACCGCGATGTCGTCGTGGCGCACGACGATGCCGGAAAACAGCCAGGAAATCTGCTCGGGAACGAGATCGACCAGCACGTTGACGCCTTCCTCGCGCGCCTGCGAGGCGGTCGGCTCGTTGAGCGCAGTGGCCTTGATCTCTCCCGATTTCACCGCGCGCAGCCGGCGCGAGCCGCCGCCAAATTCCTTGATGGTCACATCGCTGCGCGAGAGCCCGAGCTTTTGCAACGCGAGCGTCACCGTAGAGTCGCTTTCGGAGCCGAACGTGCTCACGCCGACAACCCCGCCCTTGAGATCGGCGGCGGTTTTCACCCCCGGCGCCGAGAAGAACGTGAAGCGGATCACGTTCGACAGCGAGCCGATGACGCGCAGATCGCCGCCCGACTGATTGACGCGGACCACCGATGACAGCCCGACATGCATGACGTCGATGCGGCCGGCCTGCAATTCCTCAGCGCCGCGGCTGCCGCCGTTCATGTCGAGGATGTCGACGTTCAGCCCTTGCCCGGAATAGACCCCGGCCGCGCGCGCCATGTACCAGGCGAGCACGGTGTTCACCGGATCGGAAATGCCGGCCTTGATGAGCAGCGGCGGCGGAACCGGAGGCGTCGCGGCGGTGTTTTGCGCCGCCGCGCGCCGCGATGCGGCAACTGCACCGGCAAGAGAGAGCGCCAGGAACGCGCGCTTCGTCGGCATTATTGTTTTTTCTCCCACTCGCGCTTCGCTGTCGCGCGACTGCACAGAATAACCAGTCAAAACTCCCGGAACAGTCGGCCGAAGCCGTCGATGCGGTCGTTGACGCCGCAGCGGCGCAGCGCGTCCCAGACGATGGCCTGATGCGCCGACATGCAGTTGACGCCGAACTCGCGCTCAAGCACGTCGAGCGCGCCCGCGGTCGGCCAGTGCGGCGAGGGAAACAGGATCGAGTCGGCGTCGGGATACTGTTTCATCAGCGCGCGGCCCATATCGATCGCGGCGTGGCGCGGAATGCGGCCGATCTGATTGAACGGCGAGCCCCAGCCGGTCGCTCCCAGCACCTCACAGCCGAAATGCGTGGCGTAGCCGGCGATGCGGTCGGTATCCTTGGCCTCATAGGGCTGCGCCACCACGACCTTCTTGCAGCCGAGCGCCTTGGCGGCCGCGGCCTGCGCCGAGGCGCTGGTTGCGACTTTCACTTTCAGCTCGGCTTCGAGATCGAGGATGATCTGCTCGGCATTGGCCGCGCCGCGCGACAGATTGATCGGCACGCCGCCAAGCACGACGATGTCGCAGCCGGCCGCCGCCATCTCGCGCGCCGCGCGCATGCTGATATCGTAGGATTGATCGACTTCGTCCTTTGAGCGCACCACGATGGCGAGCGAGGTGACCACCAAGGTCACGCCGGCCGGCACGATCTTGTAGAACTCGTAGGGAAAGACTTCGGTGGTCAGTGGCGGCGACGTGTAGCCGATGCGGGCGCGGCTGCCATACATGTCGGCGCGCGCGCTTTCTTGCCGTTGGTTCATCCCGGTCCCGTGTGTTGATTGGGCATAAAGGCTATCGGTCGCGACCGGCATTGTCCATGTTGACCCCCGGGCGTGATATGATTGCGTTACTACCGAGGAGACGGACGATGCAGCGCGTGACCATCACCATCGACGACGAACTCGCCGAGGAGCTTGACCACTTCATGGCGGGACGCGGCTACGCCAACCGTTCCGAGGCGATCCGCGATCTTGCCCGCTCAGGGCTGCAGCAGGCGGCGACCGAGGTCGCCGGCTCGCGGCCCTGCGTTGCCGCGCTGATCTATATCTACGACCATGAGGCGCGCGAGCTGCCGAAGCGGCTCACCCGCGACTTCCATGCGCGTCACGATCTCGCTCAGACCACGCTGCACGTGCACCTCGACCACGAGAACTGTCTCGAAGTCACGGTGCTCAAAGGCCGCGGCGCCGAGGTGCAGAAATTCGCCGACCACATCATCGCCGAGCGCGGCGTGCGCCACGGCCACGTGGTCTATCTGCCGGCTGACGGCGCCCACACCCATGGCCGCGGCGAAACGCATACCCATGGGGACCACACTGGCAGCCACGCGCATAGCCATAAGGCGCGAAAGTCAGGATGACGCTCAGCCTTCGGCGTAGCCCTTGAGCCAGCTTAAGATTTGCGGCCAGCCCTGATGTCGCGTGCGCGAGCCCTCGCTGGCAAAGCCGGAATGCGTAAGGCGAACCGTGGTGACGCCGTCGCGCTCTTGCAGATCGAAACGGACGAGAGTTTCCGTTGCCTCTTCGTCCCAATCCGGCAGCCACGTGAAGGCGAGCACGCGCGGCGGCTCGATGCTGCGGTAGACGCCCTGCACCTTGAAGGGCTTGCCGCCCATGCCGGTGCCGCTCATCATCCAGCAGCCGCCCGCGCGCAGGTCGGACTCCATGTGCGTGGTCTCAAAGCGTCCCTTGAGTCCCCACCATTTTACACGTTGCGCCGGATCGGTCAGCGCCGCGAAGATGCGCTCTGCCGAAGCGTTTATGGTCGTTTCCACGACGATGGCGTCGATTGTATTTGTCGAACTCATTACACGTCCTCCACATAACGCTTGAGGCTCCGCAAACTGTCGCGCCAGAACTGCTGATAGTCCTGCAGCCAAACGTCCACGACCTGCAGCGGCGCGGCGTTCAACCGGCAAATTCGCGTTGTGCCTTCGCGTTTGCTCTCGACCAGGCCGACCGCGCGCAGGAGCCGCAGATGCTTTGAGATCGCCGGGCGGCTCGTTCGGAAATTGCCGGCGATCTCATTGACCGTGTAGGCGCGGGCGCGCAGCAGAGCGAGAATCTCCCGCCGTGTCGGGTCGGCGATCGCCCGGAAGACTGCCTCGCGGCGCTTGGCATTGAGCGCGACCATAGCGTAACCACCTGGTTACAGACTTAGTAACCCGACGGTTACGGAGAGTCAAACGTGCCGCCAACAGCGCGACGTGCGCTGAAGGCGTCAGCGCTCAAATACGGAATTCGTCGCCGCGCTTGCGGCCCTGAAAGACGTCGAGGAAAATCTCATCGAGCGTCGGTCGGCGGCGGATGAGCCCCTGCTCGTGAGCGTAGTCGATCAGCGCTTCGAGGTTCGCCGCGTTCTGCCGCGACAGGCCGTATTGCCAGGGATCGCGGCCAAGCAGGTTTTCCTGCTCCTCCCAGGCTTCGCGATACCACGCCAGCGGCACGATTCGGAGATTGGCCAGGCGCTTCATCGCCGCATTCTTCGCATCGTCGAAGGCATGAAACATATTGATGGCGATCCAGGGATGCCGTTCGAGGACGCTGCGCTTGACGCCCATGACGTGCATGATCGGAAAAATTTGCGTCTTCCGATAGAAGGCGATTTCTTCCTGACGGAATTCGGGAAATAGCCGCGCGACCCGCGGGTCCTTGTCGATCAGCGGGTGAATGAGATCGGGGTGCAGCAGCGCGTCGATTTCGCCCTCCGCCAGCATCCGCTCGACCGAGCAGTCATTGGGCAGACGAACGACTTTCAGCCGCGGCGAACCTGCAAGCTCGATCGTTTCGTCCAGCTCGCATACCCATTCGATCGTTTCGAGCGGCACGCCGTATTCGTGTTGCAGGATGCCGCGCATCCAGACGATCGCGGTCGACTGGAATTGTTTGAGGCCGATCCTGCGGCCGGCCAGATCACCCGGTCCGCGGATGCCCTTTTGGGTATTGATGAAGATGAAGCCGTGGCGGAAGCGGCGGTGCAGGAAGACCGGAATGGCGTCGAACGGCAGGCCTTGATCGCGCGCGATCAGATAAGAGGAACACGACACCTCCGCCATGTCGAATTCCTGGTTGCGGAGGAAACGCCAATGGCGCGTCGTCGAATCCATCGCGGTCAGCACGTTCAGATCTATGCCGTCCGGTTTGACCTTTCGATCGATGAGTGCGCTGACGATCTCGTAGTCGCCACAGGCGAGCGTCAAAGGCAGTTCTGACACGCAAAATCTCCCTGATAAGGGGCGGCGACGTTACGCGGTTTCCGCAACTTTTCGCCAGTCCCATTAGTGCATGATCCGCCCGCTCTCGCCGTCACGGCCCTGCCGCCAGCGCGAAGCCGGTGGGCGCGAGTTCTTCGGGCCGCTCGACGCGGCGCAGCGAGGGAAAATACCACGACCAGAACAGAACGACGGCGAGCACCACAACGCCGCCCAGCACGGCGGAGCCGACCGCGCCGAACCAGTCCGCGGTCACGCCGGACTCGAACATGCCGATCTGGCTGGCGCAGTTGGTGAACAGCGAATTCACCGCGAAGACGCGCCCGCGCATTTCATCGGGCGTCGCGAATTGCATGATCGACTGCCGCACCACGACCGAGAGCATGTCGCCGGCGCCAACCATCATCAGCATGCCGAGTGACAGCGACGTGCGCTGCGACAGCCCGAAGCCGATGGTGGCGACGCCGTACACTGCGACGGCGGCGAACATGATGCGCCCGGCAGCACGCGTCACCGGCAGCCGCGTCAGCAGGGTGGCAACGATCAACGCGCCGGTCGCCGGCGCGCTGCGCAGCAGGCCAAAACCCCAGGCGTTGATGTGGAGAATATCGCGGGCAAAGATCGGCAGCAGCGCCACCACGCCGCCGAACAGAGTGGCCACGAGATCAAGCGACATGGCGCCGAGCATGGCGGGCTCGTTCCAGATGAAGCGGATGCCGGCAACCAGCGTCGCCCAGGTCACTTTCGGGCGTTCGGCGGGCGCCGGCGGCACCGGCAGCGACACGCTGGCAATCGCGGCGATGCCGACCAGGCAAGCGCAGAGGCCGAAATCGACGGTGGCGCCGAGGCCGTAAAGCAGCCCGCCGAGCGCCGGCCCCAGAAGCTGCGACATCTTCCCGGCGGAGACGTGCATCGACACCGCCTCCATCAGGATCTCGCGCGGCACCGTCGATGGCACCAGCGATTGCAGCGCTGGGCCTTCGAAAGTGCGCGCGACCGCGTTGACCAGCAACAGCCCGAACACCGCGCCGATCGGATGGGAGAAAAACGCCGCCAGCACGAGCAGCCCGAGCGAGACGCTGCATTCGACCGCATAGCAGCAGGTGAGGATCACGCGGCGGCTGTAATGGTCGGCAATCTGTCCAGCCGCGAGCGCCAACGCGAGCGGCGGCAGGAACTGCACGAGACCGATCAGCCCCAGCGCCAGCGCGCTGCCGGTAAGCGCGTAGACATACCAGCCGACCGCAACCGCCTGCATCTGATTGGCGGTATTGGAGGCGACGCGCGTGATGAACAACAGCCGGAACGGACGATGGTGAAACAACGGTACGGGCTTCGACGGAACCGGCGGTTCGTTCATCCCTTTTGCTTACCTCGCTCCCGTTCGCAGACCTGGCTTGTGATCGCCCCCTCCCCTTGCCAGCGTGAACGAGCGGTGGGGAGGAAATAGAGCCTTACCCCAGATTCAGCTCCTTGAAAAAGTCATTGCCCTTGTCGTCGATGACGATAAAGGCGGGGAAATCGACCACCTCGATCCGCCAGATCGCTTCCATGCCGAGTTCGGGGTACTCGACGGTCTCGACCTTCTTGATGCAGTGCTCGGCGAGGTTGGCGGCGGCGCCGCCGATCGAGGCGAGATAGAAGCCGCCGTGCTTCTTGCAGGCCTCGCGCACCGC
>JASHVN010000379.1 GCA_030044555.1 Xanthobacteraceae bacterium
TTGCGCGCCGGAATAAAGCCATCCGCGCCAGTCTCGTCCAACTCGACGAACAGGCCGGCGCGCGTGACGCCGGAGATATGTCCATCAAAGACCGCGCCGACGCGATCGGCAAGAAAATGCGCAATCAGCCGGTCGGCGGTCTCGCGCTCGGCCTTCATGGCGCGGCGCTCCGTCACTGAAATGTTGGCGGCAATCTCCGAGAGTGCGTGGGTGTCAGCCTCATCGGTGAGCCCATCACTCCCCAGTTTGAAGGCGCGTATGAGCGCGCGATGCACGATGAGATCAGCATAGCGGCGGATCGGCGAGGTGAAGTGCGCGTAGCGGCGCAGGTTGAGGCCGAAATGGCCGAAATTCTCCGCCGAATATTCGGCTTGCGCCTGACTGCGCAGCACCACTTCGTTGACCAGCCGCTCGACGTCACGGCCTTTCACCCGCGCCAGGATCCGATTGAAGGCGTTCGGCCGCAGCGTGCCGCCCTTCGGCAGAGAAATGTCGAGCGTCGTCAGGAACTCGCGCAACGCGTTGATCTTCTCCGGCGACGGCTCGTCGTGCACGCGATAAATCAGCGGCACCCGCGCGCGCTCGCAGCTTTCGGCGGCAGCGACGTTGGCGAGGATCATGAACTCCTCGATCAAACGGTGCGATTCCAGCCGCTGCGGAACGATCACGCGGTCCACGGTGCCGTCGGACTTGAGCACGATCTTGCGCTCGGGAATTTCCAGATTGAGCGGCTCACGCTCATCGCGGGCGCGCAGGACCGCCCGGTAAGCGGCGTAAAGCGGCTCCAGAACTTTTTGTACGATGGGCTCGGTAACCTCATCAGGCCGGCCGGACACGGCGAGCTGCGCCTGCTCGTAATGCAGGCGGGCGGCGGAGCGAATGAGCACCCGATGAAATGTATGCGAGCGCTTGCGGCCGTCGGCGCCGACGATCATGCGCACGGCAAGTGCGGGACGATCCTCGTCGGGCCGCAATGAGCAAAGATCGTTGGAAATGCGCTCGGGCAGCATCGGCACGACCCGGTCGGGAAAATAGACCGAGTTGCCGCGCTCGGCGGCGGTGCGGTCGAGCGCCGAACCCGGCCGCACATAATGCGCCACGTCGGCGATGGCGACACTGATGACGTGGCCGCCCGGATTGCGCGGATCGGTGTCGGGCACGGCATGGACGGCGTCGTCGTGGTCCTTGGCGTCGGGCGGATCGATGGTGACGAACGGCACCGCGCGCCAATCTTCGTGCCCGGCGAGGTTTGTCGGCCGTGCCGCATCGGCTTCCGCAAGCGTTGCGCGCGGAAAATTTTGCGGAATACCATGGGCATGGATTGCGATCAGGCTGACTGCGCGCTCGCTCTTGATCGAGCCGAGCCGCTCCACCACGGAGCCGACCGGCAGTCCAAACCGGCCATGGCGCGCGACCTCGACGGCAACGAGGTCGCCATCGACTGCACTGGCGGTAGCGTCGGCAGGAATTGAAAACTCGCGGCCGAGCTGCTTTTTGTCGACGGGTGCGAGGCGGCCACCGCCGCCAGGGAGACCGCGGAAAATGCCGAGCACGCGATGCTTGGCGCGGTCGATAAGCTTGATGACCCGGCCATTGATCTCCTCGCCGGACCGCTCGATGCGAAGGAGCGCCCGATCGCCGACGCCGGCAACTTCGCCCGGCTTGGCGCGGCGGGGCCTGGAGACGTGAATGACAGGCGCTTCGCCGTGTGCGGCCTCGTCCCATTCGGTCGGCCGCGCCAGAAACTCGCCGTCGCTGTCACGTCCGGTGATGTCGGCGAGGACGACGGAAGGCAGCGTGCCGGGCCGGTGCAGCCGCTTGCGCCGGCGATCGATATGGCCTTCGTCCGCCAATTCACGCAGCATGCGATTGAGCGCGGCCCGGTCGGCGTTCTTGGCCCCAAAGGCGCGGGCGAGTTCGCGCGTCCCTACTTTGCCGCTGCGCTCACGGATAAAGGCGAGGAGTTCCTCGCGCGAGGGAAGGGCGGTTCGTTTCATCGGCCGCTCATGGGCCGTATCCTTGGCCAGCGGCCGTTGCGTCACAATTATTCGGCGGCTTCCGTTGGTGGTTTACGCCGGGTTTTCGCATTCGCCGCCGGTTTGGCAGGTTTGGCGGATTTCGCTTTAGGCGTTGCAGGTCTTGCCGCCGTTGCAGGTCTTGCCTCTGTGCTTCTTGCCTCTGCGCTGTTGGCCGGCCGGTTTCCGGCGCGCTTGGTTTTCCGCGGCCGCGCGTGGGGCGCCGGAGCGCCGCGTTCGGCCCGGGCGTCGAGCAAGGCGACTGCCTCTTCGAGGGTGACGGTCTCGGGCGTCTTGTCGTTCGGCAATGTGGCGTTGACGCCGGCATGGCTGACATAGGGTCCGTAGCGGCCGTTTTTGGCGACGATCGGTCCACCTTTGGTCGGATGATCGCCGAGCGCGCGGCCCGGATCGGCGCCGAAGCGGCGAGAACGCGGTCCCTTGGCGATCTTGTCCGCAATCAGCGTCACCGCGCGGTTGAGGCCGATGGTGAAGACGTCATCGGCCGTTTCCAGGTTAGCGTAGGTCTTGCCATGCTGCACATAGGGGCCGAAACGGCCGATGCTGGCAAGGATCGGCTCGCCGTCCTCAGGATGGCGTCCGACCTGGCGCGGCAGCGAGAGCAATTTGAGCGCGCGGTCGAGATCGACGTCTTCGGGGTTCGTTCCCTTGGGCAGGCCGGCGCGCTTCGGCTTCTCGCCGTCAACGGACTCGCCGAGCTGGACGTAAGGGCCGAAGCGGCCGCTGCGCAGCGTCACCTCGAGGCCGGTTTCGGGATCCTCGCCGAGCTTTTTGGTGCCGATCTCGCTTCCGCCATCAGCGGACGGCGTCAGCGGGCGGGTATAGCGGCACTCGGGATAATTCGAGCACCCGATAAAGGCGCCGAACTTGGAGAGCTTGAGGGTGAGCCGGCCGCTCTTGCAAGTCGGGCATTCCCGCGGGTCGCCGCCATCGGCGCGCGGCGGAAACAGATGCGGTGCCAAGAGCGCATCGAGCGCGTCGATCACCTGAGAGATTTTCAAATCCTTGGTGTCATCGATCGCGCCGATGAAATCGCGCCAGAAATCGCGCAACACCTCGCGCCAGGCGATCTCGTTGTTGGAGATGAGATCGAGCTGCTCCTCGAGGCTGGCGGTGAAATCGTACTCGACATATTTGGCGAAGAAGCTTTCCAGGAAGGCGACGACGATGCGGCCGCGGTCTTCCGGATAAAGCCGCCGCTTGTCGAGACGGACATATTTGCGGTCTTTGAGTACCTGCAGGATCGACGCATAGGTCGACGGCCGGCCGATGCCGAGCTCTTCCAGGCGCTTGACCAGCGAGGCTTCCGAGTAGCGCGGCGGCGGCTCGGTGAAGTGCTGGTCGGCAGCGATGGAGCGCTTGGTCAGCCGCTCGCCGGCGCTCATTTCCGGCAGCCGCCGCGATTCCTCGTCGTCCGAATCCTCGTCGTTTCCTTCCTGGTAGAGCGTCAGGAAGCCGTCGAATTTCACCACCGTTCCGGTCGCGCGCAATTCCAGGAGGCGTTGGGCCACCTTGGCGGTAATTTCGGCTGTGGTACGCTCCAGTTCGGCCGACTCCATCTGGCTGGCGAGGGTACGCAGCCAGATCAGCTCATAGAGCTTGGCCTGGTCGGC
>JASHVN010000380.1 GCA_030044555.1 Xanthobacteraceae bacterium
GGCGTCAGGTAGACCGTCGGCGCATCGGTCTTGGCATCGATGCGCACGATGTTGCCGGCTGCGAAATCGAGCAGATAAAGATTGTTCTGCGCGTCGGAATAAATGCCGTAAGTGCCGATGCGCCGCCCGGTGCGCGGGTCCTTCGGCGAGCCGATGTCCTGAAACTTGTCGGAGGCCAGATTGAGCCGGTAGATGTGGCCGCCGGCGGAATTCTTGATCCACACCGTGTCGTCGGTCGGCGTTCCCTCGACCGCGAGATGTCCGAGCTGGCCGGCGTCGGAATCCCACGCCTTCGGCGTCGACCAGATCTTGAACGTCTTGGTCTTGCGGTCGAACTCGGCGATCGCGCTCTGATACATCAGGCCGATCCAGGGATTGTCGTTGGCGTCGATTTCGAGGTCGAGAGTGCCGAGCGAGTAGCCGGGCTTGACCACCGGGATCGGATATTGCGTGACCTTGCCGGTCTTCGGATCCATCTCGCCGAGGAACATTTCACCGAAGTCCGAGTACCAGACGTTGCCCTCGTGATCGAGCACCACATCATGCGGCTCGATCAGCTTACTCGGCAGATCGTATTCCGTGATGATGACATGGGTGGATCGCCCGGTGAGCCGCGGCAGGGTTTTGAGCGGCCAGTTCCAGGTGTCCTGCCGGCTTAGATTGATGCTGGCGAGCCACGCGGCTATCGCCTGTGCTTCCGGCCCTTTGCCGGTGCTGCGGGCGGCATTGCCCGTGAGCCGCTGCGGGTGCAGCGGCGTCGAGCCCGGGTAATAGCCGCTCATGCGCTGGAACACCTGCATGAATTCGTCGGCATTGTGGGTCGATTCCACGATGCGTTCGAAGGTGTGGCAGTCGTTGCATTGGAGCACGAACCGCTTCTCGTCATCGGTGCCGGGCATGCTGAGGAGCCACTCGGCATTGGTGAGCTGATCGGCGAGGTTCTGCGTCGGCTTGAGCTTAAGCGCGACTTTGCTCTCCTGACCGGCCGCAAGCGTCACCTCTGCGGGGCCGTCGAGATCATAGCCGACGGCGCGGATGCCAAGCGCATAATGACCCGGCTCAAGCCGCGCGGCCGGGAAGCTGAAGTGCCCCTTGTTGTCGCTGACCACGGAGACGGTGATGGTCGAGCCGTCTTTTTTGGCGCTGACGACGACGCCCTCCATCAGGCCTTCGCGCGCCGAGCTCACCTCGCCCGAAAGCGCAGCCGGAGCCTGTGCGGACGCCGGCATCCCGGCTAACGAGGCGAGCGCTGCCAATCCGGCGGCGAAAGCAAGCAACTTCACGGCTATGCGCATGAAAAGCCTCCCTGTGGGGCCGAGGATGGCCGCAGCTTTGCCGGCGGCCTTGTCGTTTTTATTGGCGGGAGCGTAGCCGTCCCCGCAAAGCCGCTCAAGGACGCCTGCTCAGGGACGTCCGCACAAGGACGTCACGGTTCCGCGCCTTTGTGACAGCGGGTTTCCTTGCGTTAACGCGCGCCGCGTATTACTTGGGTGCCGGCTTGGATGCCGGTTTGCGGTGCGCCGCGGTAGCTCAGCTGGTAGAGCAACGCATTCGTAATGCGTGGGTCGGGGGTTCGAATCCCTTCCGCGGCACCACTTTTCTCCGAAGCTGGAATCGTTGCCGATAAATTACGTTCGGTAACCACATTGGCGGACATCCCAAAGCCAGAGAACCGCAATGAAAGCAGCCGCAAATCTTGCCGAAAAGCTCGCGACTTTCACCGATCAATTCTCCCCGCGAACGGTCGCGACGTACAATAACAACGACATTATGGTGGCCAAGCTCGAAGGATCGTTCCACTGGCATAAACATGACGAGACGGATGATTTTTTCCTCGTGCTCAAAGGCACGCTCGACATTGAGCTTCGCGACCGTACGATCACCCTCAAGCCAGGCGAAGTATTCGTAGTTCCCAAGGGCATCGAGCATCGTCCCGTTGCACGCGGAGAAGTGCACATTCTGCTGATCGAGCCGACAGGCACGCCGAATACCGGTGATAAGGCTACTGCAGCGCCGCGTATCCTCGCCTGATCGACATCGTATCCGGAAATGGCACGCGCCGCGCTCGCTGATTCGACCAGCTGAACCGCCACATTCTCAAATCATAACGTGTCCCACTCGTCGTCCACAAACGGCTTGAGGAATTGAAGTGGGTGCTCGGTTTTGGCACTGATATTTACAGAGTAGTACCTTTTCTCGCCGGCACGATATTTTTTCTTGGGGTTACGGTTCTCAGCTGCACACACGAAAACGCCTTGTCCGACAAAGAACCTCATTCCCAGCCAACGCCAGGGCCGGATCGCCACGGGCGGTATGTTCTTGACGATTTCGTCCAATCGTTCCTGCTTCAGCCATCCAATGGATGCTTCGTACTTTGCATGACAGCTCACCGCCTCGAATAGGCACATCAGGATGAGGTGCTCAGACAGCGTGATCTTCTCCTGTGCCCATCGCCCCTTGCATTCCCAGCGACCAAAGACCGGCGGATCGTTACCATCAGGCAGTGTCGACCATTGGTAGACACCCTGGTTCTCCACGTAAAAGTGGAGACGGCGATCTTTGAGCGCGAGCATCCGGTGTCTGTGCTCATAATCGCGCGGCACGAGGAGGATGTTTTGTCCGCTCATCACCTCCGTGCGTTTGCCAGCCCAACGGTACCACCGTCGCAGCGCCAGCGGTATTGGCATGCTTCCAATCTCGACATCGCTCATGCCGTCTTCCGGCTGTATCGGCCCGTGCCAATAATCGACCAGCTGCTGGAGAACGCTGAACCGGTCTTCGGCTGCGATAGGGGATCGGAGCCGATCGAGAGCCCGGTCGACTACAGTAAAATCCAAATTGCCCAGCCGCAGTCCGCCCAACCGCTCCCAGACGCCACTCGGCAACGTCGGTTTGAGGTGGAAAAAGGCCTTGCCATGGCCATGCGGTCCCGGCATTTCCATCCTGCCGCATGGCTCAAGTTGCCCGGCATAAAGGTATTTCTCCGTTTGGAGCGGGCGAACAAAGAGGTGAATTGAACAGTTCTTTTTCGACGAACTAACGACCTGGACGGGCAGGAAATGCGCGAATGTCTCGTCGTTCACGTGATAGAGCCGCTCAGCCGCCCAGCAAAAGGTTACCGCTCTCTCGAAGTGAGAGTTTTTTGGCGCTTCGCCGATATTCGCCAAGCACGCAGCGGATGCAGAAAAGATCAGCCACTGATCGTCGCAGAGGCGCTGAACTTCGCTTTGCGAACCGAAAAACGAGACCACGTCCGCGGCCGAGTACCACTCGTAGAGCTGAGGATAAGGCACGGCGTGCTCCTAGGACAAACGGACGAATACGAAATTCTTTGACGGGTGGGGACTGCACCGCTTCCTCTGCGGCGCGTCGTTGGATAAGTGCCGCATTACGCCGACGGCTTCGCCGTCGCGATGGACTTTGTGGCCTCAATGCCTGGTTCAAAGTCTAGGTATTCGGGTGTGCGGCCTGCCAGGCGAGCGCGTTTTATTCCAGCTTTGACAAATTCCTCGATGTGCGCCGGCACAAGGTGCAGACGGCCAAGATCCCGTTGGAGAGCTTGCTGAAGGCGGAGCCGCGTCAGGTCGTCGTTGACACCGAAACGATCGAGATAAAGTTCCAAAATGCGTTGCTTATCGGCGTCGCTTGGATAGCCCAGACGGATGTGCACATCGAAGCGTCCGGCTCTCTTTGCCAGCGCTCCGTCGATGGCCTCCGGATGGTTCGTTGTTGCGATTGTTACGATGTCAGAGTAGGCGGAGCCACCTGACAATACCTGCAGCAATTCGCCGGTAACATCGTCCTTCACCGCAAGGGCATAGGGATTGTCTCGGCTTTTCGTCATCAGATCGAGGTCTTCGAGGATCACCACCGCCGGCGCCAGCGTCTGCGCAAGGTGATAAACAACACGGATATGCTCGACTGCTTCGACGATGATAATCGTGGCTTCACCGGCAATGTCGTTGACGAAGCATTCGATCGCCGTTGATTTGCCATCGCCTGGCGGTCCGGACAGCAGCAGGCCACGCCGTATACTCAATCCCTCCGCCTTCAGCATGTCACGGTTCCGCACCGACGCCGCAACGAAATCGAGTTCGGCTCGCGCGCGTTCGTGCGGGATTATGTCGCCCCACGACCGGCCAGACATTCGCGAGCGCACGGTACGTAGATCGCGGTTTACCAGTACGACGCGGCCTTTGAACGGGTTCGACTCGCGCAGCAATCGGCTGACTAGAGCGACGACGGCGGTCTCGTCTTTCTCCAGATAGACCAACCCAACGCTGTCGCAGAACCCCCTACGCTCGCTCGGTTGCACGATCAGCATGAATTGTGCCCCGCTCTCCGGGACTGTGCCGCGGAAGACGGTGCGGGGTCGAATGACTTGCAATTCGCCGTCGATATTGAGTGTCACTTTCGCGGGCCGCACGTTCGGCATAACGATATTGCGGTCCGCCGCCCCTACGCCCGGAAGATCGCTCAGCCACATCCAGCCGGGCATATCCGCCAGTTTTTGGGTGAGAATCGCAATGGTGGCGTCATCGGACGGCAGTGAAAGCACACTCGGGTCGCTCGCCCCACAAAAAATGCGGAACAGCGTGGAGTAGCTTATTTGCGGCGTCGAAGCGCGCTTGATTTGCTTGTGTTGGGTGACGATGTATCCCAACGCCGCCGACATTGAGGCAAAGCCCTTAATGGTGTCCTCTGGAATGTTTGCGAGTAACTGGTCCTTAAATGCCAGGGACGCAGTGGCGGATTCGGCGAAAAGCTGTTTGATAATTGGACTGGTTGCCGAGGCCGCCCCATCTGCGATCTCATGCACTCCGTATACGAACTCACCTTCGGAATCGGTGCCGTAGACAGTGGCGGTGACGTTCAAAGTGGTCGCTAATATCTCTGCCGTTTTTCGCGCTGCTATGAGCCCTTTAGCAGGTCGTTCCTCGACGACGCAGTTGTCGGCGATTTCAGATTTGCAGCGAACAACGTACTTCTGCCCGGTGGACGAACGCTTGTTCTCGACCTTGAACCACATGACGCTACCCCTGCCCCGTTATGCCCCCGCCCCAGCAGGCGGATCGGCCCGAATGCGACACACACACACCAAACGGATGGGACATAACAAGAACAAAATAGGTTGACAAGGCTCTTCGCTGCAACCTGTCGACAGGCTCAGTCGTTCGGGAGCTTGGACTCGAAATCGGCAAGCTCGGCGTTTTGTTGCGATAAGACCGCGACCGGCTTGTGTTTGAGATAGCGGTCAAAGAAACCGATCCCGTACTCATCGATCAGGCGAAAATTAGTCTTGGCGGAAAGGCAGGCGGCGGTGGTGCGGGCGTTGCCGCAATTGACCCAGGCAAAATGCCCGGCGTTCTTCAGCTCGACAAAATAGGCCGGCGGGTTCGCCGCCTGGAAGGCGCCGGCCGGACCTTTCAAAAACGGCGTGATGCCGATGTCGAGCGTGCCGCCCTGATACATCAGCGGCACGTGGATTGAAGCCAGCGTCTTACGCACCTGAAACGGCAGCACATAGGGCGACAGCGCCAGCACCGCGCGGATGCGGGCATCGGTCCATTCCGGCCAGCCGCCCGCCATGCCGACCATTGTGTAGCCGCCCAGCGAATGTCCGGCCGCGCCGATGCTTTGCGCGTCGATGACCTGCCGGAACTCTTTGTCTGCGAGCAGGCCGTCGATCGTGGCCGCGATGTCGTCGCGCCGGTCTCTGAACGTCGCGTCGCTCCAGGTTTCGGGCTTGAATAGATTCGGCTGTGGCGGCCGCTGCCGTGGCGGCAGCGGCGGTCCGGCGATGTGGCACAGCAATGCATCGGCGTGATCGGGCGCCGCGACCACATAGCCGTGGCGCGCCAATTCCTCCGTGAATGCGATCGATTGCAGGCCGCAGCCCAAATCGCCATGGGAAAACACGACCAGCGGCGCGGGCTTGCCGCAGATCGCGCTTGCCGGCGCATCCGCCGCCACTAGGCCGGAAAAGCGCGCGCTATAGGCATATTGGGCGGGCGCTGCGGCGGTCGGATACCACACCGCCACGGCTTTGCCGCCGAAATGCATGACCCGATAGCCGACAGCCGTGGACCCGCAGTCCTGCGCACGCGCCGTTGCGCCATCTGCGATTAACACAAGCAGCACGCAGAGCGTCCGCAACCCGATCCGACTTTTGCCGTTGCGCCTCGCACCGCCGGCACGGCATTGCGTGCAGAGAGATATGCCTGCGGCCTCGCCCATGAACGCCCTCGACGCCGGCTGCGCGTACCGGGATGATCGGCATTGCATTGTGGCATATTGTCGAGCCGCTGTTTCAGAATGACGACCGACGGAGGAAACCCTTGCCCGTAATGAGTGGAAAACGCGCCTTCCTTGATTTGCTCAGGCAGGAGGGCGTCAAGGTGATGTTCGGTAATCCCGGAACGACCGAATTGCCGCTGATGGACGCGTTCGCGGTCGAAGATGATATCCACTACATCCTCGGCCTGCAGGAGGCGGCGCTGATGGCGATGGCCGACGGCTATGCGCAAGCCTCCGGCGAACTCGCTGTGCTCAATCTCCATGTCGCGCCCGGGCTCGGCAACGCCATGGGCATGCTCTACGACGCCATGAAGGCGAATGCGCCGGTGCTGATCACCGCCGGCCAGCAAGACCTCGAATATATTGTCAGCGAACCGGTGCTGACGGCAGACCTCGCCACCCTGGCGCGGCCGTTCGTCAAATGGGCCGCCGAGGTCCACCGCGTCGAGGATCTGCCGCGCTACGTGCACCGCGCGGTGAAGACGGCTTTGGCGCCGCCGACCGGACCGGTGTTTCTGTCGCTGCCCGGCGACATCTTGAAGAATGACGCCGACATCGACCTCCTCGAACCGACCCGCGTGGCGCCGCGCGTGCGCGGCGATGCCGATGCGGTCGCGCGCGCCGCCGAAATGCTCGCCAAGGCCGAACGTCCGGTCATCATTGCGGGCGATGCGGTGGCGCAAAGCGGCGCGCACAAGGAACTCATCGCGCTCGCCGAGGCAATCGCGGCGCCGGTCTATGTCGAGTTCATTCCGAGCCGGGCGTCTTTCCCCGCATCCCATCCGCTCTATCGCGGGATGATGACGCGTACGCAGGCCGGCGTGCGCGAGGTCCTGGAAAAGCACGACCTGCTGTTCTCTGTCGGCGGCGATTTGTTCACCTGGTCGCTGCCATCGCCTATCGATCCGTGGCCGGCGGGCCTGCCGCTCATCCATCTCGACACCGATCCATGGCAGATCGGCAAGAACTATCCGGCGCAGGTCGCGATCCTCGGCGATCCCAAAGCCACGCTGCCCGACATCACTGCGGCCGTGAGCGCGCGCATGAGCGCGAGCGCTAAAGCTGCCGCCAGTGTGCGGCTCAAGTTGACGGCCGATGCGATCAAGAAAGACCTCGATGCGTTTCGCGCCAAGGCCCGCGCCATGGCGGAC
>JASHVN010000381.1 GCA_030044555.1 Xanthobacteraceae bacterium
CAGCGCCGAGGAGCTGAACGCGCGTGCGCATGCACTCGACGATGCGCGAAAGCGCGAGGTTGAGGAACGCGAACGGGCCGAACGCGCCAAAGCGGAGGCGGTCAAGCGCGAAGAGAGCGAACGCGCCGAACGCGTGAAGGCCGAGGCGCGCAAAGTTCAAGATGAGAAGCGCCGGGAACAGGAACAGGCCATCAAGCTCAAGGCCGGTCAGGTCGCCGAGAAGCGATTTGGTCACGACACCGCGGCCGAAAAGCTGGGAACCACCGCCCGTCCGGCGCTCGAAGCCGACGAAGAGGAAGCTCCGCGTCCCCGCCGCGGTATTGGCGGCGCCCCCGCCAGGCCGGCGCCAGCACCCAAGCCGCAGCGCGGCGGCGCGGAAAAACGACGCAGCCGCCTGACCCTCGTGACGGCTCTCTCCGCCGACGAGGAGCGCGAACGCTCCGTTGCCTCGTTCCGGCGCCGGGTGAACCGCATTTCCGGTCATCGCGACAGCGAGCCCAAGGAAAAGATCACCCGCGAAGTGACGATTCCTGAAACGATCACCATTCAGGAATTGGCCAATCGCATGTCTGAACGCTCGGTCGATGTCGTGCGCCTGCTGATGAAGCAAGGCCACATGGCCACCAGCACGGATACGATCGACGCCGATACCGCCCAGCTCATCGCCGAGGAGCTGGGCCATACCGTGCGCCGGGTTTCCGAAGCGGACGTCGAAGAAGGCATGTTCGACGTCGCCGACGATCCGGACAAATTGCAGTCGCGTGCCCCGGTCGTGACCATCATGGGCCACGTCGATCACGGCAAGACCTCGCTTCTGGATGCGATCCGCTCCACTGAAGTGGCGGCTCGTGAAGCCGGCGGCATTACCCAGCATATCGGCGCCTATCAGGTTACCTCGCCTTCGGGCGGCCGCATTACCTTCATCGACACGCCCGGCCACGCCGCGTTCACGGCCATGCGCGCCCGCGGCGCCAAAGTCACCGATATCGTCGTGCTCGTGGTTGCGGCTGACGACGGCGTGATGCCGCAGACCGTGGAGGCCATCCACCACGCCAGAGCGGCGAATGTGCCGATCATCGTCGCGGTCAATAAGATCGACAAGGCGGATGCCAAGCCCGAGCGCGTGCGGACCGAACTGCTGCAGCACGAGATCCAGGTCGAGTCGCTCGGCGGCGACGTGCTCGAAGTCGACGTCTCCGCCAAGGAGAAGACCAATCTCGACAAGCTGCTCGATGTAATCGCCCTGCAGGCGGAAATCCTGCAGCTCAAGGCGAACCCGAACCGCCCAGCCGAGGGCACGGTGATCGAGGCGCGCCTCGATCGTGGCCGCGGCCCGGTCGCGACCGTGCTGGTGCAACGGGGTACGCTCAAGCCCGGCGATATCGTTGTGGCTGGTGCCGAATGGGGCCGGGTGCGCGCGCTGGTGTCCGATACCGGTCACTCCGTTGTGGCGGCCGGCCCCTCGATGCCGGTGGAAGTGCTGGGCTTCAGCGGCACGCCGGAAGCCGGCGACCGGCTCGCTGTGGTCGACACCGAGGCGCGGGCGCGCGAGATCACCGCGTATCGCGAGCGGCAGAAGCGCGAAAAGCTGGCCGCGCGGCAGACCGGCATGCGCGGCTCGCTTGAGCAGATGATGAGTCAGCTCAAGACCGCCGGCCGCAAGGAATTTCCGCTCGTGGTCAAAGCCGACGTGCAAGGCTCGGCGGAGGCGATCGTCGGCGCGCTGGAAAAGCTTTCCACCGACGAGGTGGCGGCGCGGGTCATTTTCTCCGGCGTCGGCGCCATCACCGAGTCCGACGTGACGCTGGCGGAAGCCTCGAGCGCCGTGATCATTGGCTTCAACGTTCGCGCCCATAAGGAGGCGCGCGAAGCCGCCGAGCAGGCCGGAATCGAGATCCGCTATTACGACATCATCTACAACCTGGTCGACGACGTGAAGAAGGCGATGTCGGGCATGCTCGCGCCGACGCTGCGCGAGACCCTGCTCGGCAATGCCCTCATTCTCGAAATCTTCAAGGTCTCGAAAGTCGGCAACGTCGCCGGTTGCCGCGTCACCGACGGTAAAGTTGAACGCGGCGCCAACGTGCGGCTGATCCGCGACAACGTGGTGGTCCACCAAGGCAAGCTGTCGCAGCTCAAGCGTTTCAAGGACGACGCGCGCGAGGTCCTCGCCGGCCAGGAATGCGGCATGGCGTTCGAGAACTATCAGGACATGAAGGCTGGCGACGTCATCGAATGCTATCAGGTGGAGAGCGTACAGCGGACGCTCTAGCCTTCGATCATGCCCGGCACATGGGTCCGCCCTCGGGCGGACCCGAGTGTAAACGTTGGGCCGGGCACCGACCTCTTAAACAGCAGCGCGCCAGACGTGGATGGATGGCCCAGGCAAACCAGGCCATGACGAGGGGAAATTGACAAATAGAACGAACAAATGTCTCGCCATCAGAATCGCAATCAGCCGCCCCGTGAGTCCCAGCGCCAGCTTCGCGTCGGCGAGCTGATCCGCCATGAGCTCGCCGCCATGCTCTCGCGCGGCGACATTCACGACCCGGTGCTGGACGCGCACATGATCACCGTTCCGGAAGTGCGTATGAGTCCGGATTTGCGGCTCGCCACGATTTACCTCATGCCGCTTGGCGGCCGTGACGAAAAAGAAGTGATCGAGGCGTTCGATCGCAACAAGAGATATGTACGCGGCGAGATCGCGCGCCGTGTTAACCTAAAATTTGCTCCTGAGATTCGCTTCCGCATCGACGAACGATTCGATGAAGCAGAACGGATTGAGAAGCTTTTGCGAACGCCGCAGGTCCGGCGCGATCTGAAAGACAATTGATGCCAAAACTGCCGCAGGTCACGATCGAGGCCTCCGCCCCTGAGGAGGAGGTTGTTTCGCGCAGCGCCATCAGCGCCGAACAGGAGGTGGGACTGCCCAGCCCGTCGTCACGAGCGTTTAACCCCGTGGCTGGTTCCCGCTCTGAACGGGCGAGGGCACACGCTAACGGAGGCTCGACACCGCATAAGAAAAAAACACGGCGCGACGTGCACGGCTGGATCGTGCTCGACAAACCGATCGGGATGACTTCGACACATGCCGTATCGGTGATCAAGCATCTGTTCGCCGCCAAGCGCGTCGGCCACGCCGGCACACTCGACCCATTGGCCTCGGGCTGCCTGCCGATCGCTCTCGGCGAGGCCACCAAAACCGTGCCCTTTGTGGTCGATGGCCGCAAAAACTATCTGTTTACCATTCGCTGGGGTGAGGAGCGCGACACCGACGACGCCGAAGGCCGCGTTGTGGCCGAGAGCGCGATGCGCCCCGATGCGACGGCGATCCGGGCGCTGCTGCCGCGCTTTACCG
>JASHVN010000382.1 GCA_030044555.1 Xanthobacteraceae bacterium
GCCGGCAATGCAAGATCGAGACATTGCAGCAGCAAGGCGCGGTTCAGGCTGTCATGCCCGACGAGCACGACAGTGTCATTGGGATGATGGGCGAGAACGAAGCGCAGCGCGTTGGCGCAGCGGGCGGCGAGATCCTGCAGTGACTCGCCATTGGGAAACCGCACCAGGTGCGGGGAGGTGAACCAGGCGGCGAACAGCGCGGGATCGTCTTTCTTTGCATCCTGGAAAGTTTTGAACTGCCAGGCGCCGTAATCCATATCGTTGAGGTCGTCGCAAATCTCCGCCGCGATGCCGCAGGCTTTGGCGATGGCGGCACCCGTGGCGACGCAGCGGCCCATCGGACTGGTGTAGATTTTGCTCGGCTGCCAGGCGCCGGCGATGCGTTCGGCGACGGCTATGGCCTCGCGCCGCCCGCGCGCCGTCAGATCCAGCGGCGCGCGGCCGCGGAAACGTTCGGGACGGATGCCTTCGACGTGGCCGTGGCGGGTAAGAAGAATTTTGGTCATGCGAAACCAAATTCAAAGCCGATAAAAGTTCAACCGATCGGTCTGCAAGCGCCTCGAGGGCGCGAAGTGAAACGGTCGCCTAAATGCGCCGCAGCGGCATCGTCCATGCCAAGAGCGTGGCGATCCCGGTAAATGTCGCGATGGTCAGCAAAGCGGAGCGGAAAGCCTCGGCAATTTCGGCGTGCACGATAACTTGCCGCGCCGGGGCGAGCGTCGCGATTGCATCGGGCCCTTGTTCGATAATGGTGCCGAACAGACCGGCGGTCTCTCGGTCGCTGCTTGCCAGAACTGCGAACAGGATGGCGGCGACCAGCGCGGTGCCGAAGGCGGCGCCGACCGAGCGCGAGAACTGCACCATGGCGGCGCCGGTGCCGAGCCGCCGCGGGCCGGCCACCGACTGTACCGTCAGCTGCACCACGCCCATGACCGTCCCCATGCAGATCGCAATCGCGCACCACGCCCATGGCAGCACCTCGACCGACAGATGCGGCGTCCAGAACGCCAGCAGAAACAGGCCGAGCGTCGCCGCCGGCAGTCCGATGGATGGAAACACCGCAGTGCGGCCCGTTCGCGTCACGATCTGGCCGGTGATCATCGAGCCGACGCCGATGCCGAAGGTCAGCGGCAGCAGCATGAGCCCGGTTTCGGCCGGTGAGGCGCCGCGCACCGCGCGCAAATAGATCGGCAGGAACGTGATCAGCGAAACCAGCGCGGCGCCATGACAGGCGGCCAAGCCGTCGCTGCGCCAGATCGAGGGCTCCCGAAACAGACGCGGCGGGATCAGCGGCGACGTGCTGCGGCTCTCCTGCCACAGCAGGGCGACGAGCGAAATAATTCCGAACGCCAACAGCCCGAGCGCCATCGGCACGGTGCTCGTCCGCATCTGCTGCAATTGTTCGAGCGCGAGAATGACCGGGCTCACGAACATGATGAAGAGAACGAGGCCCGGTATGTCGAAGGTGGTGCGGCGGCGGTCGGCGGGCCGCGAAGCCAGGCGGAGCACCAAGAGCATGGCGACGAGCCCGAGCGGCACGTTGACGAGGAATATGGATTGCCAGCCGAAGGCCTGGGTCAGATAGCCGCCGGCGACCGGACCGAACGTGCTGGAGCTAACCGAGACGCCGGCGAGATAGCCCTGATAGCGGCCGCGCTCGCGCGGCGGGACCGCTTCCCCGATCAGCGCCTGCGACAGCGTCATCAGGCCGCCGCCGCCAAATCCCTGCAATACGCGAAACGCCGTCAGCCATTCGATATTCGGCGAGAGCGCGCACAAAACCGAGCCGACCATGAAGATGCCCAGCGCCATAAACATCATTGGGCGCCGGCCGAATGTATCGCCGAGCCGTCCATAGACCGGCGCCGCGATGGTGTTGGCGATCAGGTAGGAGACGACCACCCAGGACGCCCGCTGAATCTCTCCCAGATCCGACGCAATGGTCGGCAGCGCAGTGGCGACGATGGTCTGGTCGGCAACGGCCAGAAACATCGGCAGCATGATCGAGGGAAAGACCGTGAGGAAGAGCAGCTTCTCCGGCGCCGGCCCACCTGTGCTTCCGGGCGACGCGGCTGCCGCGGCGTCAGCGGCGGTTTCGGCGGCGGGGGATTGGGGGGCGGCTTCGGCTGCCTGATCGACCGACTGATTCATTGAATGGCGCTTGCCGAATCCTGCATCGTCGAGACGTGACGGTTTGCCAGCGGTCTAATCTAACCAGTGGTCTTTATCCAACGCGAGGTCTTTATCCAAACGGTCGCGCTTTAGCACACTCCGATTCAGCGCGTCTGCCCTGCACTCCCACACAACGTATTACGAACAGCCGCAGCGAAGCGCACTGCGATCATTGTGACGAAACGCGGGCAGCGCACCGCTGTTCCGGACCAAGCGCACCCTTCAACGTCTGCGCGCAACGTGTATATTAACCACATTGAGGGTGAACGCCACTGTTCTCCGACAAGTTGTCGGCGGCGGTGGTTTGGCTGAACACAAGAACATAGAGGACGGGAGCCAATCATGCCTCAAGACAATCCACGCAGTGATACCCAACGTTCCGAAACGACCCGCGGCGAGAGCGCACGCTCTGAACGATCCCGTAGCGAAAGGCTGTCGATAGCGAGCGCCATGAGTGCGCCATTCGGGGAAATAGGCGCGCGCAGCGTTACCGCCGGTTTTCGCGCGCAGCAGAAGATGCTCGATGTTCTTTCGGATATCAGCCGGGAATGGCTCACGCGCGCGACTGCCGAGGCCGAATTGGCATTTCGGTTGCCGAACAAACTGACGAGTGCGCGCTCGGTGCCCGACGCCTTTTCCGCTTATCGGGAGTGGTTCGACGAATGGGTAAGCATGTTCGGCGAAGACACTCTCCGCTTCGTCTCCGATGGCGGAAAGCTCATGGACACCGGGGTGCGCTGTTTCGCCGAGGCGGCTCCGGTGGAGACGAACTGATCCGCCTTCTGAATGATCGCTAGGGCATGATCCCGAAAATCCTGCCCCGGACCTGGTCCGAGGTGGAAGTCGATTTTCGGATAAGCATGCCCTCGGGCTTGACCCGAGGGATCATGCTCAAAGGAAAAATTCAGACCTTGATCCGATCCAATCGAATTGGATCAAAGTTCAAGTCCTGAACCGGCCCGGCCCGCACTGCGCCAATGCGCCAGCGGCGAGACGCCGGGCCGGTGCCGTGTCGGCGTGCAACCAATTTTTCAGTTTGGCGTTGATCGGTACGAGCGCGACTGATGCTGCTGATTAAGTCGCATTGCCGACTCGAAATTGATTTTCGGAGTCGTGATGAGTCCCGACCGAATTTCGAAGAAGCGCCGCATCGGCGATCGCGCCGCAAATTCTGTGTTGTTATGGAGTGCGCTCGCAGCCTTTGCGGTCTGCATGCCCGCAGCAGCGCATGACGACGGCCAATTCACCAATGTCTCGCCGGCGGTGCGCAGCTGGTTTCGCGATGTCAAATCGCCGAACGGCGTTCCTTGTTGCGACATCGCCGACGGCCATCGCACCGAATTCCAGATGCGCAAGAATCAGTACTGGGTGCCGATCAACGGCACCTGGACGCCGGTGCCGCCGCAGGCGGTGCTCAACAATGTCGGCAACCCCGTCGGCGACGCTGTGGTCTGGTACAGTGTTTATGGCGGGCGGGTCATGATCCGGTGCTTTGTTCCCGGCGGCGGCGCCTGATCCTGCTTTCCTCCTGATGCTGCTTCCTTCCTGATATTGCTTTCTTCCTGATTCTTGCCTCCCTTCAGGACACTGGCGCCTTTCATTCAGAGAGCGGCAGCCGGCGCATAAAATGCGCGTAAACGAACTTGCGTAAACAATTGATGACCACGGCTTAGTGAACGTCGCGCTGCGCGACTTCCGGAACGACGGCTTTGCTCTGCCGATTGACCAGCAGTCGCTCACCAACAAACAAAAAGAACAATAGGGGGAGCGTCGGAGAGGGGGATATCAGCAAACAGAGAAAGGACAACTGCATGATGCAGATCTCATTGCTGCTGACGTTGCTCGCTGTCGGCGGATTGCTTGGCGTGGAACCGGCCGCGGCTCAGGAAACCTACAAGACGCCGTGGTGCAACACGTCATCGGGAATAGGCAAAGAGTGTTATCAGAACCTGGCGCAATGCCAGCAAGACCAGCAAGGTCTGGGCGGTTTCTGCGCGCCGACATCGGATTTCGATCCACACCAGCCCATGGGCTACGGTCCGTTCCCGGAGCGCCCTAATCAATAGTATTAGCTTTAAAAAAGGGGGAGCACCCAGAGCATGATCCCGAAAAGTGGAACCGGTTTTCGGAAAAGCATGCCCTCGGGCTTGACCCGAGGGATCATGCTCAAAGGAAAAGTCTAGACCTTGATCCGGTTCAACCGAATTGGATCAAGGTCTAAAGAAACGCCGGTCGCCATCGCTGGCGGCCGGCGCTTTCATTGGCTGAGGTGCGGAAATGCCGTTTCAGCCGAGGAAGCCGACGCGTTCCTGTTCGCGCGCTTCTTCCACAGTTGCGGGCTTCGCCGGCAGCTGCAGGACGGTTGCCGCCTGTCCTTCGCACAACAGAGTCAGCAACACGATGCGCCCATCAGGAAATTCGAGCGCGTCGTGATGCGCTGCGAGCTTGTCCTTGTTGACTTGGCGGAAGATGGCGGTCTGGTGGTTGATCGTCTTGGTCTTCCATCCCAGAAGGCCCGCCGGCAGGCAGGCGACGTCGCCGGTGAAGGCCAGTTCCGTGCCGGGCATGACGCATACCGCCAATCCGGGATCATCGCAGGCAGCGAACCCGCGTGTTCCCGTGCCGAAGTCACGCGTTACCAGCTTGTCACCGACTTGCGCCGGCCTCGAGCGTACGCTTTGAAGGCTAAAGTCACACATTGGCGACTCCTTTCTTCCCGGGTGTGCACTTCCCAGGGCTTCCGATGCACAGCCCCTCAACCCATTCCGACAACGACTTCAAGCAAGAATGGTGCCGTCACCGGCGCAGAAAAGAGCGATTTGGCGCAGCCGTGGTCGCGAGATGGTACGAAGCCGTATTCACGGCGGCGCCGGCCTCTTTCGCCGGCTTCCGATACCTTCCCGGCTACCCATCCGGGGGCCGGAAGAATTCAAGCGTTGAGAAATGATGCCGCTTGAAAGAGCAGATTTTGTGGCAACCTGCCTGCGGCGCAGGCGGCTTTCGGCTGTCACAATGCCCTTTTCACCGTTATTTGACTGTGACGTGTGTCTGACCGCGTGGCCTATTTGACGGTGATGCCGCCGACCATGCCATACCAGTCATGGTCGGCGCAGCGCAGGTCATACGTACCCGGTTTATGCGGGGTGAGGAAAACGTCTTTCTTTTCACCGGGCTGCATCAGCACTTCCGTATGGTCCGGGTTCAACACACCGGGATTGTCGATATCAGCAGTGGCGAAAAAGACCGGCGCCGTGAATTCGTGGGTCTCCTTGCCATGATTCTCCAGGTGCAGCCGGTAATAGACATTATGTTGAAAAGTCAAATGATCGGGCTTGAACTGGTAATCGACCATAATGACGTCGACTTCGACCGGCTGCGGCGTCGCTCCTGCTTGCGCGGCGACGAAAAGCATTGCCATGAGTGCGAAGAAGCGGCCGAGCGTGTACGCCTGAGGCACTGTCCCGGTCCCTCCTCCAGTGGTCGCCCAACCGTTGCAGCCTAAAAGTGTTACAGCTTAAAAACGTTACAGCTTATAAGTGTTACTGCCTAAAGTGTTACAGCTTAAATCGTTACTGCTTAAATCGTTATCGCTTAAATCGAGCGGGCTTTCAATGCATCGCGGTCGCTGGGCCGCCGCTGGACACGCGCCTGATCAGCAGCAGCACGATCGGAACGAGGACGGCGGCGAAAATGGCCCAAGTGTAGAATATGTCGATATAGGCCAGGATCGACGCCTGGCCGGTGACCAGCTGATCGATGACGCCGTAAGCATGCGACTGCGCGGCCGTTGGCGCGGCGCCCTGCCAGGTGAAAAATTGCGTGAACTGCTTCACGCCCGACTGAAACGCCGGCGACGCTTCCGTCAAATTGCTCACCAGCCGCGTCTGATGGAATTGACTGCGCCGGATCAGCTCGGTGTTGGCCAGCGAGACGCCGATGCTGCCCCCCAAATTGCGCGCAACATTCATCAGCGCCGAGCCCTGATTGGTCTTGTTTTGCGGCAGCCCGTCATACGCGATGGTGTTGATCGGAATGAACAGGAAGGGCAGGCCGATCATCTGATAGACGCGGATTGTCGCGAAAAACCCGAAACTGGCATCGGGAACGAGGTTGGTCGAATACCACATCGCCAGCGCAATGGCGCCAAGTCCAAGCGCGATCCAATACTTTGGCTGCATCTTGGGCGTGAGTTGTCCGGCAATGGGCATCATGATCAGCATCGCCACCCCGCCGGGCATGATCGCCAGGCCTGAGAGCTCCGCCGTGTAGGGAAAGTTGGTCTGCAGGAGCTGCGGCATGATCTGCGTGGACCCGAAGAGAATCGCGCCCACCGTCAGCATGATCAAAAACGACATGCCGAATTGCCGCCGGCACAGCAGGCGGATATCGACGATCGGATCGTCTTCGGTCAATTCCCACGCGATGAAGAAGATGAAAGAGGCCGCGGCCATCGTCGCGAACGTCACGATCACCGGGGAATTGAACCAATCGTCTTCCTGGCCGCGGTCGAGCACCCATTCGAGACAGCCGAAGCAGACGGCGATCAGCGCAAACCCAATCCAATCGATGCGCAATCCGCCGGCGAGACGCTCCCGGCGTTCCTGCTCGATCACTTCGGGCTCGACCACGAACCAGTGCACCAGGAAGAGCGACACGAGGCCGATCGGGACGTTGATGAAAAAGATCCAATGCCAGGAATAATTGTCGGTGATCCACCCGCCGATCGTGGGCCCCACGGTCGGCGCCACGATCACGGCGATGCCGTAGAGCGCGAACGCCTGCGCGCGCTTTTGCGGGGGAAACGTGTCAGCCAGGATGGCCTGTTCGCTGGTCGGCATGCCGCCGCCGCCGAGACCTTGGAGGATGCGGCAGATGATCAGCAGGCTGAGGTTCGGCGCGAGCCCGCACAAGAGCGAGCTCGCCGTGAACAGCGCCACGCAAATCATGTAGAAGCGCTTGCGCCCCAGCACGTCGGACAGCCAGCCGCTCACCGGCAGCACGACGGCGTTGGCAATCAGATAAGTCGTCACCACCCATGTGCTCTCGTCGATGCTGGCGCCGAGACTGCCGGCGATGTAACGCAGCGACACGTTGGCGATCGCCGTGTCGAGCACGACCATGAAGGTGGCGATGGAGACGACGACGGCGATGAGCCAGGGATTGTGATGGCCCGCGGCCGAGCGGCTGGGATTCCAGGTCTGCGGACCGTCGTGGCTAGCGTCCGTCATCGCGCACCCTGACCGTCGGCACCACCGACATGCCGGGTCCGAGCAGCACATCGGGCAGCTTGTCGAACACGATCTTGACCGGCACGCGCTGAACGATCTTGACGTAGTTGCCCGTTGCATTTTGCGGCGGCAGCAGGCTGAAGGCCGTGCCGCTGCCCGCCTGAATACTGGCGACGTGGCCTTCGAATGTGCGTTTCGGATAGGCGTCGATGGTGATGCTCACATGGGCGCCGGGCCGGACCGAGGGAAGCTCGGTCTCCTTGAAATTGGCGGTGACCCACAAATCGCGCGGCACGAACATCATCAGGGCTTGGCCTATTGCGGCATTATTGCCTTTCGCCGCCGTCAGGTTGGTCACATAGCCGTCGACCGGCGCCGTGATGTTCGTGCGCCCGAGGTTGATTTGGCCCACCTCCAAGGTGGCGTGCGTCTGCTCGAGTTGCGCTTGGGCCTGCAGCTTTTGACTCTGCAGGATCGGAAGCTGCTTTTCGGCGGCGACGGCGTTGGCTTGCGCAGCTTGGAAACTCGCCTCCGCTTGCAGGAAATTCGAATGGTATTGCTGCGCCTGTTCGATGGTGACGGAGCCCTTCCTGGCCAGGCCCGAATAGCGCTCGTCCTGCTGCTGGGCGAAGGTCAGCGCGGCTTGCGCCTGCACGGTCTGCTTCTCGGCCTGGTCGATGCGCGCCTGCTGGGCGCCGATCTGCGCTTCGATATTGGCGATATTGGCTAAAGCCTGATCGACCTGCGCCTTGGCCTGATCGACCTGAGCCTGATAGTCGTTCCTCTCGATCGTCACCAGCACGGTACCGGCTTTGACCAGCTCATTGTCGGTGACCGGCACATCGACGATCCGCCCGCTGACTTGCGAACTGACGGTGACGGTGCGCGCGTCAATGAAGGCATCGTCCGTCGATATGTAACCACTGGCGTTGACCCACCAGATGACGAGCCCCACCATCGCCAGAATGACGATCGCGGTGATTGTCAGGACCAGCGCGCGACGTTGGCGCAGGCGCGCCAGCCACGAGGTGTCCTTACCTGTCGTGTCCTTGCCCGCGTCAACGGGGGCGGGCTTCGCCGGTCGGCTCGGCGCGGTCTCTTGGCTGCGTTCGTCGGTGACGCGCTGATCCATGACTTGAATTCACTCGGTCCACGACCCAGGGCTTGATCCAATTCAATTGAATCGGATCAAGCCCTGGTTTTTTCTTTGCGCATGATCTCATCCGAAAACCGGTTTCCACTTTTCGGGATCATGCTCTAGAGGCCAACGTATGCTGCGGCAGGACGGTTCGCACCCGGCGGCCCGCGGGCCGCAGGGTCACGGATTCGGCGCGGTTCTTAGCGGGTTATGGCCGCGGAGGCCAGTCAGGGTGAGCGGCTGGGCCGCAGCGCCGCCGAGATCTTGTCGACGAATTCGCCAAGTTCTTCCGGGTCGAGGTCGCTGACCGCCCAGAAATCGAGGCCGCCATAGGACCAGTGACGCACGTTATAGCCCTGGACGGTCCTGGCGCTCACGAAACTGTGCTCACTGCCCAATCGCTGGGCGACGAACAAATTAATAATGTGCTTGCGTCGGCGATAGACCACCGAGGCCACCGGCTCGCCGTCGATGTAATCGAGCCGCCCGCCGAGCAGGGTGAAGCCCTCGGCGGTCAGGTCGATGACCGGTGGGGCGACGTCGACCTTGCCGTCGAACCAGGGTTTGACCGTGTGCTGGTCGCTGGTTTCCACGTCCATCAGATGGCCGGGCTGCAACGAGCGGATATGCGCCGAAACCACTTCGTCGGCGATCGTCTGCTCCTGGCCGGGACGGAAAACGGTGAGCACAAGGCTTGCGGCAATCGCGGCGGAGAGAGCGCTGCCGGCGGCAAACCCGCCGAAGAAGCTGCGGCGGGACGGCTGAAAGATCTTGCGCCGCCCCTCGGCGCGTGCCGGTGCCGCCGCCGGCGGCAATGCCGCATCGATGCGGCTGCGCAGACTTGCCGGCGCCGCCTCTTTCAGATCGGCGGACGCCAGCGCGTCCCGCATGGCGCGAAATTCCTTAAGCTTCTGGGCGCAGGCGGAACAATCGGCCACATGCGCCTCGACGTCGCGGGCGTGGCCGGCATCGAGCTCGCCGTCGATCAGCGCGTGCAGCAGGATTTCACATTCGGCGCAGTTCATGACGCCGCTCCTTCCGCGCCGTTCCACCCCGCGCGCAGCATGGCGCGCGCCCGCGCCAGCCGCGACATCACCGTTCCG
>JASHVN010000383.1 GCA_030044555.1 Xanthobacteraceae bacterium
CGGTATATTTCGGCAGGGACGGAGCAGCGCCTGCGCGCCTGCTCACATGTGAGGGGGGATAAGCATGATCACCGCACATTTGGCTCGCTGGTACGGCGGCGCACCTGCCAAACTCGCTGGGACACTCTCAGCGGCGGCGATCAAGTTTGTAATTCCGCTGGCGTTAATTGGACTAACAACGCTGATAATGTCGAAAGTTTTTATTATTCCGGCAACCGCAACCGTTTGCATGGGCTCCAAGTTCTGCAGGTACGACGCAAGCGGGGGACTGGAAGGGAGAGTGGCGACATGCTCCCAAGCTAACTCGCGCTGTATGCAAGGGGGAAACGGTGCGGCATGCGAGCAGCGGCGTCGGAACTGTATATCTACTGGGTGTTGGAAGGGACCGAAATTCCAACGGTGCGGCCTGACAAGAAATTAGTGAAGCGCTGATGTCGATTTTGGCACTTTTCGGTCGATGAAATGTCCGCTTCGATGGCAGCTACCGGGCAAAGCCGCCATTCTGCCGATTGCCGTTTTCATTCCGCCGCTATCGCGGCGATCTTGCCCTCGGCGACGAACGTTGCCTGTTGCGGCGTAGCGTCGAACTCAATGAAATAGGCGACGCCAAGGTCCGGAACGCCGACCGAGCCGAGCACGGTTCCGGTCGCGCCGATTGGATGCACATCCCCATCTTCGCTCGCGATCTTCTTGACCCGCGCGCCGTTTGCGATCTTGGCGAGCGCGGATTGTCTGGTCGTAAAGACGCCCTTCCAGCCGTCATGCTCGGAGATGCCGTAATACCTCATCATGTCCCGGTAAATCTTCGCGTCGAATTCGGCTTGGCTTCTCATTGCGCCTCATGGATCATGCTGCTGTCGGCTCAGCACCATCATATCATGTGCAGGCAAGCTCCCTCGGATCGCAGTCCCCCGGCGGCAGGAAAATTCGGCTTTCTTTTTGGGGGAGGACATGGGCAGGGCAGATCGCTGACGAATCGGAAATGCCATAATTGGCGATTTTTCCGGCGGCGCCGGGAAATATGCAGCAACGAATTCATATTCCGGCGCTGCTGACTGCAAAATTAATCGCGCCGGACGAATATCGGTTGGGAATTTCGCCGTAACGCATTGATCCGCTGAGGGCGCAATTGTGCTCAGTTGGGAAAAATGTTGTTGGAAATCAGCGTTACCCTCATGACTCTTAATCAGCGGGTCCAAGGTTCGAGTCCTTGTGCGCCCACCACAAAATCAATGACTTAGGGACCCCTCCGAGAGTCATTCTGACAATGTGCTCAGCGGCTATTCTGACAAATCGGCCGCTTTTGTTCTTTCGGCACGCCTCTTGAGCGCCACCGATATGAGCTGCCTACGGGGTGCGTTTCGCGTAGCTGCCGCGCGGAACGACGATGCCCCGCCGCTCGAAGTCGGCATCGGTCATGTCGGCGTCGACGCCCTCGGTAAAGCCGCCGTGCCGGAATGAGGTGAAAGAGAGAGCAAGCGCGAATTTCCGGAAAAGGACGATGTTCTCTTCATCCAGGTAAGTGCCGCTGTCGCATCCGGTGAGTCACGGGATAGATCAAGAGAGCGAACGTATGCGCGCGCAAGCTTTGCGATTGCTGGAGCGTCGCGGCCGACCCCAGAGCGGCGATCACGGACTTCCCCTGCGAATTGCGCGATTTTGCCGCCGGTTAGCGGGGCCGGCTTTTGCCCATCCAGCTCCGGATCGGAAGACCTGCGTGTCACACTTGTCTCATGTGACACCGTCATAAACGAATAATTGTCGCGCGCGTAGTGCCTCGCGGGCCGGAAGCTTGGGAGTTGACTCGGTGCTATGTATTTTGCTCTCAGTTTAAACTGACGGTGCTTCGGTGCTGTTCAGTCGAGGCTTTCTAATTCTGGCTTTGTTGCTAGGCGCATGCCCGATAACAAGCGCGTCGACGTTTGCCGCCGCCAACGTCCGCCAATCCATCTCGAAACTTGTTTTTGCCATTCCGGCACAACCGCTCGTTTCGGCGCTCGATTCCTACGGTTCGATTACCGGATTGGAAATTGTGTACAATAGCGCCCTTGCAACCGATCGCCACTCATCCGGTGTCAACGGTGTTTATACGCCCGAAGCTGCGCTATCTATTCTCCTCAAAGGATCCGGCCTGACCGCACGCTCGATTGGCATTGGTGCGGTAACATTAGTTACCGCTGCAATTGCACCGTCGGCCGAAACCTTAGGCCCGGGCGCCAGCCCATACCGGACTTATTTCGCGGCAATCCAGCGCAGTTTCGAGAGCTTTTTTTGTCGCTCCGAAAATGTAAGTCCGGGAGACTATCGGACTATTGTCAAATTCAATATCGCGGCGAACGGAAAGATATTGCGGCCGCAACTGATTGGCTCAACGGGAAACGCCCAACGTGATCGAGCAATTGCGCAGACGCTCGCGAATGTAACCTTCGATAAACCGCCGCCGGATTTGCCTCAGCCGCTGATGATGTTGATCCTTCCACGGTCCTCCGGCAACGTGCTGGATTGTGCATCCCCGAATTAAACGGCCGCCGCGCCGGTCCTGTAAGGGCCCTGTTGCATTATGAGTGAAACGACTTGGGCCGGCCTTCGCCAACTGCTCGTCGTCAAATATGACGACTTGCGCGAGCGGCTTAGACGCCGTCTGGGCTCAGACGAGTTGGCGCACGAATCGCTGCACGAGGCCTATCTACATCTCAGCCGAACGGGGGAGCGGACCGCCGTGCAACGGCCGGAATCCTATCTTTTCCGCATCGCGCTCAATCTCGCAGCGAGTCAAAAACGTTCGATGGGTCGACAGGCGACGCCGCAAGAAATTGAAGCGGTGCTCGAACTTGTGGATGAAACCGCTCAGACTGAAAAGATGGTCGAGGCGCGCCTTGATCTGGCGACCCTGGAGCGCGCAATCGAAGAGTTGCCGCCGCGCCGGCGAAGCATTTTTTTTGCGGTGCGGGTGCAAGAGGTGCCGATCCAGGACGTCGCGAATTCCCTCGGCGTTTCACGACGGCTGGTGGAAATCGAATTGAAGCGGGCGCTCGCCTATTGCGCGGCGCGTCTCGATCGTACTGTGACGCGGCGATTCGGTCCCAAGCCATCAAATGAGTCTAATCCTTTGAAGAGGGATCGTGAGATCGATTCATCGCCGACGATGACACCTGCAAAAGGTTCGAAGCAATGATGCAGGAGGAGGACATCGACCTCACGGAGCTGAGCCGGAACGAGGCGCGTGAATGGCTGATACGCTTGATTCCCGGAAACGCAACCGTCGCCGACCTGGAGAGATTCAAGCAATGGTCCGGCCTGAACCCGGCAAATGCGCGGGCATTTGCCGACGCACGCCGCCTGTGGGAAGCCATGGAGCCGGCAGGCCGTAATGTGTTCGAGCGGCACGGTGCGCCAACCTATGCTCCGGCACGTTTTGGCGTCGATCGAGGGCTCCGAAGACGTGCAATCCTCGGCGGTGCATTAGCAACCGCTACGGCAGCGGCTTACGCCGCCGTTTATCCGCCGTTTGATCTCTGGCCCTCGCTCGCCGAAGTGCTGGAAGCGGACTACCGCACCGGCACCGGAGAGCAGCGAAAGCTGACGCTCTCGGATAGCGTCGCGCTCGAAATGAACACGCGGACCAGTATCGCCCTGCGGCCAAGGCGGGGAGACACCGATCGTATCGAGCTGATCGCCGGTGAGAGCGTAGTCACCACCAATGCGCACGCTTTCGAAGTCATGGCGGGGCAGGTGCAGGCAGAAGCCAGTGACGCTTCATTCGACATTCGTCACGACGGCGGCTGGGTCTGCGTCACCTGCCTCAGGGGAGAAGTGAGGATCACGCGCGGCATCGCCGCTGTGTCGCTTGGCATGCGGCAGCAGGTTTCTTATTCGGCGACAGGGTTCGGTGCAGTCACGACAGTCGACCCGTCCGTTGTTACCGCGTGGCAGTCAGGAGTTCTTATCTTCCATAACACGCCGCTCAGCGAAGTTGTGGCGGAGGCAAATCGTTATCGGCACGGCAGGATTATTGTGGCGAATGCGGAACTCGGCCGCCAACTGGTCAATGCGAGATTTCGTCTCGACAGGCTCGACGACGTAGTCACAAAATTGGCAAGCGCTTTTGGCGCAACCATAACGTCCTTGCCGGGTGGGCTGGTTATTCTAACGTAACGCCTTTGCCAATCCGATTTTTACATCCCGCAGACAGCGTTTGCAGCGCCAATTTTTTTTTAAATAACCGTGCGGTCTCGGCCGGTCAAAAACGACTGACGGAATAGAGGACCCTTCATTCCCGCGGCCGGTGCGAGGCTCAAAGCTCCACGCTGACCGTGGATCATCATAAATTCGTTACGCCGGCCAAGGACTTGCCATGACCAAGCCCGCTTTGCTTCGAAGCACTACACCGTTTCATTCCGGTCGCTTGTTTCGAACGGGCTTATTGGCCGGCGTTAGCGCGCTGGCTTTGCTGGTTTATGCGATGCCGGCGGAAGCGCGCTGCATCGGCAATTGCGCCAGCACGGGGGCTGCAACAAGTGCAAGTGCCGCGGCCGCCGCATCGGCAGTCACCTCGGCGCAACAGGCGGCGGCCGCCACA
>JASHVN010000384.1 GCA_030044555.1 Xanthobacteraceae bacterium
CGTTCTGTGGTCGTCGCCTTCGCGTGCCGGGCCGTTGAGCGCTTCGGCGATCGGCGCGCCAATCATCACCGTGGATTGGCAGGGTCCCATGTCGCTGCCGCCGCGCTTTCGCAATCACTGCCACTACGACGTCGATCATCACGCGTGGTATTGCGCGGATCATTGCGGCATCGACGACCAGTTCTATTTCTGCTCGCCGGTCTCGTTCGGTTGCTGCCGCATCAATTACGGCTATTGCGATTGGAAGGGGCATTTGCGCTGCGCCCCATGAGGCGGGCGTTACTTCTGCTGCAGGCATTGCGGTCTTGTGCAGGAGGCGAAGTCCCGCCGGACGCCGTGGACGGCGCCGACAGTCTCGTTTAAATTTCGCCCATCATCCATGGAGATCGAAGAATCATGCTGACGGAGTTCCATCATCAGGGCCGCTTCCGCTGGCCGAACAATTCGCGCGTGGCGGTGACGCTGACCTTCGATTTCCAGGGTGGCGAAGACGTCCGGCCGTTGCCCGATGGGACCCGCGATCACGAGGAATATACCCAGTGCGAATACGGGCCGCACACCGGCATCTGGCGCATCCTTCGCATTCTGGACGAAGAAAAGGTCAAGGCGACGTTCATGACCTGCGGCGCCATCGCCGAGCGTTTCCCCGAGGCGGTCAAGGCGATCGTCGCCAACGGCCATGAGATCTGCGGTCACGGCTATCACCATGAGGTCGCGCGCAACCTCACCCGCGAGCAGGAATGGGAGGTGATGCGGAAAACCGTCGATATGATTCGCAACCGCACCAGCCAGCGGCCGTTCGGCTGGCGCTCCTGCACGCAAAGCCCAAATAGCCTCGAACTATTGATGGAGCATGGCTTTCTCTGGAACAGCAACTCCTTCTCGCATGACCTGCCGTTCCTGTGGGAAGCCAACGGCCGCACGCTGGTCGAGCTGCCGCGGCAGCCGTTCGGCGACGGCCGCACCTACCAGCACCGCAACAACGATGCCGGCAATCCACATGACACGCTGCTGATCTGGAAGGCGATGTTCGACGAATTCCATGAGGAATCGGTCCTGGCGCCGACGTACTGCCCGTTCCAGTTCCATCCCTACATTTCCAGCCGTCCCGGACGCGCCAAGACCCTGCGCACGATCATTGCGCATATGAAGGCAGCCGGCGGCGTCTGGTTCGCAACCGGCAGTGAGGTCGCCCGCTGGTGCCTCGACGAGATCTTCCGCGTCGAGCAGCCGGCGCCGCTGCGCGCCGCCGCTTCCTAGTGCATGATCCCGAAAAGTGGAAACCGGTTTTCGGATAAGCATGCCCTCGGGCTTGACCCGAGGGATCATGCACAAAGGAAAAATCTAGACCTTGATCCGATTCAATCGACTTGGATCAAAATCCAGCGGCGCTGCGATCAGCCGTTCGCGGTCAGGTGCAGGATCAGGCCGATGATGGTGCTGGCTGATCGCGTGATGATCTGCGAAATGAAATCCAGATTGACGCCGAATTGCTCGCCGAGAAGCGGCAACACGATGAGCAGGCCGATCAGCACCAGCAAGCCGTAGGGCTCGAGCCGCGACAGCGGCTTGCCCAGGGCGGTTGGCAGCACGCCGACGATGATGCGCCCGCCGTCGAGCGGCGGAATCGGCAGCAGATTAAACACCGCCAGAACGATGTTGAGCACGAGCGCGTTTTCGAGATTGTCGGCGGCAAAGCGCGCCACGAAATCCGGCGCGTAGTCCAACAGATGAAACGCGGCGGCCGAAAGGATCGCCAGCAGCACATTCATCGCCGGTCCGGCCGCCGCCACCAGGATCATGTCGCGGCGCGGATGGCGCAGCGCGTTGAAATTCACCGGCACCGGCTTGGCATAGCCGAACAGAAAGGGCGAACGCGCCAACAGCAGCAGCGCCGGCAATATAATCGTTCCGAACGGATCGATGTGCTTGAACGGATTGAAGGTGACGCGGCCGAGCCGCCATGCCGTGTCGTCGCCAAGCAGGTGGGCGACAAAGCCGTGGGCCGCCTCGTGGAACGTCACCGCGATCAGGATCGGCAACAGCCAAACCGAAATCTCGACTGCGAGGAAATTGAAGGACTGGTCCATGGCTCCGCTGCCGATGACGTCGCGCGTTTGGCGAGGTCGCGGCAATCGCTTTATCAGTCAACCGATGGTCCTGCCAGCGCCGGTGCGAATTGCCGGAGGGCGCAGCCGCGAAGGCCGCCAAATCGGGTGCAAGCCGGGTGCAAGCTGGGTGAATGCCGGGCGGATGTCGGGCGAATTCCGGTTCAGCCGACCGGATGCGGCGACAACGCGGCCTCGGGCGCGCTGATCGTCGGCTGGATCTTTTCGCGAAACTCGCGGAGCTGGGCCTCGTCGAGCGTCTCCTTCTCCAGGAGAAGCTTGGCGCCGCGCTGCAAGAGCTCGCGGTGATCCTGAAGGATCGAAACGGTCCGCTGGAACGACGCCTCGACGATATGCTGCACCGCCTGGTCGATGGCGTGTGCGGTCTCGTCGCTATAGCGCCGCTCGTGCAAGCCCTCCGGCGTGCCGGGCACGAACGGCGAGCGCGGGCTTTCGTAGGATACCGGGCCAAGCGACTTATCCATGCCGAAGCGCATCACCATGTCGCGCGCCATGTCGGTCACCTTGGCGAGGTCGTCGGCGGCGCCGGTGGAAAGATGGCCGAACACAATCCATTCCGCCGCCCGCCCGCCGAGCAGCACCGACATCTTGTCGTCCAGCTCCCCGCGCGTCATCAGGAAGCGGTCCTCGGTCGGCCGCTGAATCGTATAGCCGAGCGCGCCGATGCCGCGCGGAATGATCGATACTTTGTGCACCGGATCGACGCCCGGCAGCGACATCGCGGTGAGCGCGTGGCCCATTTCATGGTAGGCCACAACCTCGCGCTCCCGCGGGTTGAGCACGCGTTTGCGCTTCTCCAGTCCCGCCACCAGCCGTTCGACCGCGCTGGTAAAGTCGTCCATCGTGATCTCGGCGGCGTTGCGGCGCGTGGCTATCAACGCCGCTTCGTTGACCAGATTGGCGAGGTCGGCGCCGGTAAAGCCGGGCGTCAGGGCCGCGATCTTTTCAGGGTCGACATCGGTGCCCAGGCGATGCCCTTTAAGATGAATTTTCAAAATATCGATGCGGCCGGCCTTGTCGGGCCGGTCCACCAGCACCTGGCGGTCGAAGCGGCCGGCGCGCAACAGCGCCGGATCGAGAATTTCCGGCCGGTTAGTGGCGGCGAGCAGCACCAGACCGCTGCGCGAATCGAAGCCGTCGAGTTCGACCAGCAGCTGATTGAGCGTCTGCTCCTTCTCGTCATGGCTGCCGAACGGATAGGCGCCGCGCGCGCGTCCCATGGCGTCGAGCTCGTCGATGAAGATGATCGCAGGCGCCTTGGCGCGCGCCTGCTCGAACAAGTCGCGCACGCGCGCAGCGCCGACGCCGACGAACATTTCGACAAATTCCGAGCCGTTGATCGAGAAGAACGGCACCCCGGCCTCGCCGGCGACCGCCCGCGCCAGCAGCGTCTTGCCGGTGCCCGGCGGCCCGACCAGGAGCACGCCCTTGGGCACGCGCGCGCCGAGCCGGCCATATTGCTTGGGGTCCTTGAGAAACTGCACGACCTCGGCCAGTTCCTCCTTGGCCTCGTCGACGCCGGCGACGTCGTCGAAGGTGGTCTTGGTGTCGGTCTCGACATAGATCTTGGCCCGGCTGCGCCCGATCGACATGAACCCGCCGCCGAAGCCTTGTTTCTGCGCCACGCGCCGGAACCAGAACACCCAGATGCCGAAGAACAAAAGCGTCGGCACCACCCACGACAATAGCGTGCTCAAAAAGGTGCTTTGCACCTCTCCGGAGAACTGCACGTTGTATTTTGCCAGCTCGCCGGCGATGTCGGGAGGAACACGCGTGGTGACGAACTGGCTCTTGCCGTTGACCGGCTCTTTGAAGTTGCCCTGGATGTAGTCGCCCGACACCCGCACTTGAGCGATTTTCCCGCCCTTGAGATCGTCGAGGAACTGGCTGTAGGGGACGATCTGGGTCGCCTGGTTGGCGGCCCAGAGCTGTTGCAGAACAATGACGCCGAAAATCGCTGCGAGGAAATACCAAGCATGCCACATATGTTTCTTATTCATTGCCAATCTCCTGACAAAATAACCAATCCGCGCGCCGCCGGACGAGTTCCCGCCGAATCTTGTCCTGAACAAGCTTTATGCTGAAAACGATCTTATACTGAAAAAGCGATCCCGGCGTTAGCATACGTGCCATCTCTCTCACGGAATTTAGTGCTGAGGCGATCATGAACTACGGCAAGAAATTCATCGTTCAACCGGGCGCGAAGGTGCGGCTCGGCAAGACCGATCCGGGCTACACCGGAAAACACGAAGCGCGCGAGACGGCGGTCAAGGAAACCGCGAAGGAAGTCGAACGCATGGACGCCCTGCAATATCTTCTGTACGCCGACGCCGGCCAATCATTGCTCATCGTCCTGCAGGGGCTCGACGCGGCCGGAAAGGACGGCGCCATCCGCCACCTGTTCACCGGCATGAACCCGCAGGGGACATTCGTTGCCGACTTCAAGCAGCCGACCAAAAAGGAACTGTCCCATGATTTTCTCTGGCGCGCCCATGCGCGCGTGCCCGCCGACGGCGAGGTGGTGATTTTCAACCGCTCTCATTACGAAGACGTTCTCATCGTTCGCGTGCACAAGCTGGTGCCGCATTCGGTCTGGTCGAAGCGCTACGATCTGATCAACGACTTCGAGACGATGTTGAGCGAACATCGCACGCGGATTCTGAAATTCTATTTGCATATTTCCCC
>JASHVN010000385.1 GCA_030044555.1 Xanthobacteraceae bacterium
GTTCAAGCATTTCGATCCGGGCAAGCAACTCCTCGATTGTGCGCATCGCCTGTTGCGGCAAGGGCGCCGATACGCCGAGCCTAATCGCGGCCTGCGTCGCGGCTTGGTATTCGGCCGTCGCCCTACGGCGAGGGGCGGAGGCGGCCAGATTTTTCCAATACGACTCCAGCGCCGCGTTTATTCGTTCGGCGACTCGACCCGCGGCAACGCCATGAGGATCAGCAGCGATGCGGACGCCAGTTGTTTGTTGAATCACACCGCGCGGATCAAGATGGGCGTATTGGAGCGGCACACGACGGGCGAAGTACCACGTCGATTTGCGTCTGTTCTTGTGCAGCCGGTATGCCACGACAGACCCCCCTGAATCAGTGGTCGTGTTGTGTCCGACGTTGCGTCCTTTTGAATCTGAAAGTCAACGTAAATACCGGAAAAACAGTGGCCATCGGCCCTTCCGTGTTGCGCCCTCGGGGATTTACAGTCCGCCCCCTTTGCCACTCGGGACACTCCCCCGCACCGCAATGCGGGCAAAAAAGGCCGGTGAGCCGGCCCGCGCCGCTATATGGTTGGGCGCACAGGCCTAGTCAATCGAAAATGGGCCGCAGCGCCAACCGCAAGACTGAAACAAGACTGAAACGAAACAAGACCCGGATGAAACGAGTTCCTATGAGCGACCGCGACCGGCAGCCAAAATCGCGCCCGCAGCACCGGCATGACAGTGGCCGCGCCAGGCAGCCTCATGGGCCTGGATCCGGGCCTAGATCTGGACCTGCGTGGCGGCGCCGCGCCGACCCGAATGCGCCCGTTATTCTCTATGGCTGGCACACGGTCACCGCGGCGCTGGCCAATCCGGCGCGACGGATCCGTAAATTGCTGGCGACTGACAATGCCGAGCGGCGGCTTGCCGATGAGGGCATCCAATTGCCGGTACCGCCGGACCTCGTGCGCCCTGACGCCATCGCCGCGCGGCTTACGCCCGACGCGGTGCATCAGGGTCTTCTGGCGGAGGCCGATCCCCTGCCCTCGCCCGATATCGAGGATTTGCCCACCTCGGGACTCGTGCTTGTGCTCGATCAGATTACCGATCCGCACAATGTGGGAGCGATTCTGCGTACGGCCGCCGCGTTCGCCGTCGCCGCCATTGTCACCACGGCGCGGCACAGCCCCGAGGCGACCGGCGTGCTCGCCAAATCCGCTTCGGGCGCGCTTGAATTGGTGCCGATCGTCACCGTGCAAAACCTTGCGCGCGGTCTCGCCGCGCTCAAGGAGCGTGGCTTTCTCATCGTCGGACTCGACAGCGAGGCCGCTGACGAGCTTGCCGCCGCCGCGCTTTCCGCGCCGCTCGCTCTGGTGCTCGGCGCCGAAGGCAAAGGCTTGCGGCAGGGCACGCGCGCAGCTTGCGACCGCCTGACGCGGCTCGACCTTCCCGGCGCGATCAAGAGTCTCAATGTCTCCAATGCCGCAGCGCTCGCGCTCTATATCGCCAGCCGTGCGCTAATCCTCAAATAACGAAAGCCCGCGCAACGCGGGCTTTCGCATCGGATGATCCTGACGAAGATGGCTCAGCGATAAAAGCGATGCGTCGCGGGCCCCCAGGCCGGCCGGTGATAGAACGGATGGCCATAGAAGCGCGCTCCATAAGACACGCGCACGCGCGGCGCGAAGAACGGCCGGCGCCAGCCGTAGCGATAGCCCCAGCGGTGATAGCCGTAGCCGTAACCGTGGTAACGATAGCCCGAAAGGTAGGGATATGAGCCGGGCACGACGTAGGACGATGCCGGCGTCCAAGTGTGATAGGGCACCATGATGCCGGGGCCGGTATAGTCCGGGCCCTGATTGACCACGTAGATCGGCGCCGGCGCGATCGGCGTCAGTTCGACCGCCGGTGTCGCGGCATAAACGTAGGCGCGGCGGCAACGGCAGCCGGTGCCCCAAGTCGAGCCCCAGTTCGTGCCCCAAGTCGTGCCCCAAGTCCTGGTCCAATCCCAGCCGCGCACGGTGACTACCGGCGGCGTCGGTGCGACGGGCTGTGCATAGACGATTGCCGCGGACGGCGTGCCGCAGCCGCCGCAACCGGTCGACGCATAGGCGACAGGAGCCTGAACTCCCCAGCCACAGCATGCCGACGCGACCGACGTCATGCCCGCCGTGAACAGGAAGGCGAGAACGGTGAGAATAGTGCGACGAAGAGACATGACACTCCCTTGTTATGCGACCTCCGCGACGGAGGCGGATTGGAGCAGGCCGCTCGCGCGGCCCGCCGAATAAAGTTACGGACGTCTGTTGCTTCCAGCTCTGTTGCTGCTTCCGGCTGCGTAGTTTTCGTTTGGGTGGTTTTCAGTTGCGTGGCCTGCTAATGCGCCGCGGCGGTGTGACCGCTGCTCGTAATTCAATGTCGGCGCGACGATCACGGGCGGACCGGCAGGATATTGCGTGACCGGGCCGGGAGCTGATTCGCTCGACCAGAAGCGGTGATATTTCGGCCCCGGAGCCGGCAAGCGGCGATTAGGCGGCGGCGCGATCTCGAGGCGTCCATAACCCGGACGTCTCCCCTCCGCCGGAAAGTAGGATGGCACTTCGTATGGAAGCGCGGCCAGATACGGCCGATAGACAACGGTCGGGTTCACCTGGTTCGGCCGATCTAATCCGAACTCGCCCTCGACGATGCCCCATGAGGCGTCGATGCCGTTGATGTAGACGGGCACGCCCGGCTTGCCGGGTATCACGATCTCCGGCTCGCGCTGGGCCAGCGCCGAACAACAACTGACGGCGAGCAGCAACGCCGCATAAAGAAAGCGCATGAGCCAACCCGTGACCAACGGCAATCTGTCACGGATATTGTAGGGAAGTCGCCGCGCGAATTCGTTTATTCGCGGCTCAACAGACGACAGAATTATTTGGTAACATTAATTGGCGGCTTTTTAGAACATGATCCCGTTTAGAGAATGATCCCGAAACGTGGTTACCGGTTTTCAGCAAAGATCATGCAACAATCATCAGGAGCGCGATGACGATCCCAAAAGACCTAGTCCCGCGCCGACGGGCTCAACTCTCGTGCTGCACCAGATGCCGGACGAGATAATTGCGCAGCATCGCGGCGGCGACGCATAGCGCCGTGAAGGCAAGCACAGCCAGAACGATCTCCGTAAGGTTACCAATCAGATTAAAAGCCGCACCTGCGCGCAGCGCGGCCAGGGTTTTGAAGATCGCCGCCAGCGCGCCGATGACCCCGCCGTAACAGGCCGCATGCGCGATATTCCACGCGCGGTCAGAATCGCTCGATTTGTAGAATGACGGCAGCATCATGCTTGATCGGCGTGCTTTTGTTGGAACGTCGCATTCCTACTCCGCGGCCTCGATCCGCGGCGCGCGCCGCTCCTGCAACCCGGCCAGGTCGGGCAAGACCAGGCGGAGGATCTCGGTCTCGTCCCGCGCCACGATGTCGGCGCTCTCGCCATGGTCAAGGTGGAACGCGGTCAATTGCCGATACGGCGCATGCCCGGCAATGCCGGAGCCTGCGATCACCAGATAGACGCTGCGCCCTTCCCCGTGCCAGATCGCTCCGCGCTTGAGATGCACGATTTCGGCGCCGCATTGACGCTCGGTGAATGTGCCTAGCGGTTTATGGACGACGCCGGCCGTTCCGGCGACCGGCAACCATTCGTAATGTGCCGGATCGACTATGATCGGATCGCGGTAGCGCGGCTTGGGATATTCCATGCGCTCGCCGTGGACGTGTTCCCAGATCGCCTGATAGCCATCGGTATTGCGGCGGCCGTCGACGTCGTCATTGCGGCGGAAAATTCCGCCCTCGAACGTGCCGAACTTTTTCAGTTCCTCAGTGGCGGCGGAAACCTCCTCGCGCGACAGATAACCGCTGCCGCTGGCACCGCCGAACTGCAGCACGGCGGTGGCCGAGCGCCCGTCGGAACTTTGCGGACCGTAGGCCGCGCCTTCGGG
>JASHVN010000386.1 GCA_030044555.1 Xanthobacteraceae bacterium
CCATCCATCGATCGTCTGGGCGAAGTTCAAGTCGCTGGTCGAAGGCGCGCGTATCGCCAGCGCGCGGCTGTGGGCGGGACGGGCCAGCGCGCGGGCGTCTTGAACGGCCTGTCTTTATCTTGGTATCTGCATTCATGTTCTCTGGATTCAGTCATGCGGCTAACCAGAGGACCCCCACCTCATTCCTCCCCCTTTCAGGGGGAGGAAGGCGCAATTGGCCTCGCCTGATCTCGACTGGTAGCGATGAACTTGCAGCTTGCGCTCCTCTCCCCCTGAAAGGGGGAGAGATTAGAGTGGGGGTCATCGGCCTCGCCGCACGAAGGGCGTCAGAGAACTGCGAAGGCTACACGCCGAGATGCCGGTGCAAGAGTTCGGGCTGCTCGCGCACCGCCTGGGCGGTGAGCTGCTCGACGATGATTCCGTTATTGAGCACATAGGCGCGGTCGGCGAGCGTCATCGCGGCGGAGATGTTCTGCTCAACCAGGAGGATGGTCTGGCCGGCATCGGCGAGCTTGCGGCACGTCGTCAGCAGGTCGCGCACGATGACGGGCGCCAGCCCTTCGAACGGCTCGTCGAGCAGCAGGATTTTCGGCTCGCGGATGAGCGCGCGGGCGATGGCGAGCATCTGCTGCTCGCCGCCGGAGAGGTCGGTGCCGCGGCTTGTCCGCCGTTCCTTGAGCCGCGGAAACATGGCGTAGACGCGCTCGAGCGGCCAGCGGTTCGGCGCCGTCAGCCCGGCCAGAATGAGATTTTCCTCGACGTTGAGGCTGCCGAAGATGCGGCGGTCCTCGTGCACGAGCTGCATGCCCGCCTGCGCGATAATGTGGCTCTTTTTGCCGGCGAGCTCGATGCCGTCGAGGACGACCGAGCCGGTGCGCGGCGTCACCACGCCCATCAGGCTTTTCAACGTGGTGCTCTTGCCGGCGCCGTTGCGGCCAAGGAGCGCCACCACCTCGTTGCGCTCGACGTTGAGCGCGACGTCAAAGAGGATGTGGGAATCCCCGTAATAGGAATTGAGCCCATTGACTGCGAGCAGGCTCATGCTTCGAGCACTCCACCCAGATAGGCTTCCTGCACGGCCTTGTTGCTCTTGATTTCCTCCGGCGTGCCTTCGACGAGCACGCGGCCCTCCTGCAGCACGGTGACGCGCTCCACCAGCTCGAACAGCGAGCCCATGTCGTGATCGATGATGATCATGGTGCGGCCCTGGCCGATCGATTTCAAAAGCGCGACCATCTCGACGCGCTCGCGCGGGCTCATGCCGGCGAGCGGCTCGTCGAGCAGGAGCAGGCTCGGCGAACTCGCCAGCGCCAGCCCGATCTCGAGGCGGCGTTTCTCGCCGTAGGCCAGCGCGGCAACCGGAATGTCGGCGCGATCGGTGAGATCGACCAGCGCCAGCGTGCGCTCGACCTGTTCGGCGAGGCCGGCGATTTTCGGCAATTGGCGAAACATGTCGAGGCGGAATTTTCCGCGCAGCTCGGCGAGCGCCGAAATCGTCACGTTTTCGCGCACGGTGAGGCGCGTGAACAATTGATTGACCTGATAACTTTTGGTCAGGCCGAGCTGGCAGACATCGGTCACGCTCTTGCCGGTGATGTCACGGCCGTCGAACACGATGCGCCCGGAGGTCGGCTCGATCTCGCAGGTGAGCATCTTGAAGAAGGTGGTCTTGCCGGCGCCGTTCGGTCCGATGATGCCGCGGCACTCGCCGTGCTTGACCGAAAAGGCGATGTCGCTGTTGGCGACGAGGCCGCCGTAGCGTTTAGTGAGGCCGGTCGCTTCGAGGATCGGCCCGGCGGACGCGTCGGCCTTGCGCGACAGCGCCGGCATCGGCTCGGCCGCTGGCGCTTTGGCGAGCGCGGCGTGCGTGGCCTTTTGTTCTTCTTCGGCGGTCATGTCCGCGGCCGGCGCCGCCGCCTTGGGTTCGGCTTTCACCGCCGGGCCATGGACCGCTAACTGGATCGCCAGCCGGTACAGATCCTGGAAGCCGCCGACGATGCCGCGGCGCAGGAAACAGACCAGCAGCACGAAGACGAGCCCGAGCACGAGCTTCCAGGCGGCGCCGAGATGGAGCGTGGTCTGCAGAAAATCGCTCAGATAGAGCCACACTGCGGCGCCGACCAGCGGACCGAACAGCGTGCCGGCGCCGCCGATCGCCGTCTGCATCACCAGCTGCCCGGACGTATCAAAGGTGAAAGCGTCCGGCGGCATGAAGCCTTGCATGATGCCGAGCAGGCCGCCGGCAAAGCCCGCATAGGCGGCCGCGATGACAAACGCGGTCAGCTTGTAGCTATGGATGTTATGGCCGACGGCCGCCGCGCGCAGCGGATTGTCGCGGATGGCACGCAGCACGGCGCCGACGGGCGAGCGCACGATGCGCAGCGCGATCACCAGGCCGGCAAAGTACCAGAAGGCGAGGAAGGCGTAGAGCGATGCATCGCTGTCGAAGTTGATCGTGGTGAAGCCCAGGGGCAGCGTCGGCGCCGGCACGCCCGGTAAGCCATTTTCGCCGCCCGTATAGGCCGAGAGCGGATTGAATTCGACGAAGAAAAACACCTCGGCGATCGCCACGGTGATCATGGCGAAGTAGATCCCGGTGCGCCGCAGTGCGATCAGCCCGACCAAATAGCCGATGACGCCCGCCGCAATCATGCCGATGAACAACGACGTCGTCACGTAGGGAAAATTCACCATCGTGAGCAGGTAGGCGGCGACCATGCCGCCGGTGCCGAAGAAGGCGGACTGGCCGAATGAAAGCAGGCCGGTGAAGCCGAACAGGATGTCGAAGCCGATGCCGAACAGGCCCCAGACCAGAATGCGGTTGACCGTGGCGGGCGTGAATCCGAGATAGGGCAGGACGAACGGCGCGGCGATCAGAGCGGCAGCCGTGAGGACCTCGACGATGAAAGGACGTTGCCTGAGCATAAACTGGCCGGTTCACTCGCGGCCGGCGGTGCCGAGCAGCCCATAGGGGCGCAGCACCAGCACCAGCGTCATCGCGACGAACAGCATCACATAGGAATAGCCCGGGTTGAACATCGAGGTGATGCTGATGATTTCGCCGGCGATCAAGCCGCCGAGCACGGCGCCGGGAAACGAGCCGACGCCGCCGATGACGACGACGACGAAAGTCTGCACCAGGATCGACTCGCCGACGTCCGGCGCGATGGAGACCACCGGCGCATTGACGATGCCGGCAAAGCCCGCCGCCATGGCGCCGATGCCGAACACCAGCATGAAGACCTTGTAGACGTCGATGCCAAGCGAATCGACCATCACTGAATCTTCGATGCCGGCGCGCACGATCATGCCGATGCGGGTGCGGTAAAGCACCAGATAGAGCGCCAGCAGCGCCGCCGCGACGATGCCGAGCAGCGCCAGCCGATAGGTCGGGTAGTACATGAAGCCGAGCGAGGTGATTCCGATGAGCGGCGGCGGCGCCGGCACGGCCTTCGACAGGCTGCCGAAGAAGAAACGCACCGTTTCAACAAAGACGATGCCAAGCCCGAAAGTGACCAGCAGCTGGTCCTCGTACGGCCGCGTGTAGAAATAGCGAATAATCACCCGCTCCATCACGATGCCGACGATCATGACAAAGAGCGATCCGGCGACGACCGCGGCGATGAAGGAATTGGTGTAGGTGTAGGTGAGCCAGCCGGCATAGCCGCCGAGCATGAACATGGCGCCGTGCGCGAGGTTGAGGACGCCGAGCGTGCCGTAGATGATCGTCAGCCCTGACGAGATCAACGCGAGCAGCGCCCCGAGCACGAGCCCGTTGAAGCACTGCGATATGAAATTGCTCCAGTTGATCACGTCATCGTTCGCGGTTGGTGCCTTGACCTCGACGGATGCCGGGGTTGGTGCCGGCGATGCAAGTGCTTACTAAGTAAACACGCCTGTTTTCTAAGTAAACGAGCAGTGGAGGGCCGCGGTCCCCCGCGAGTCCCTCCACGCCAAGTGCAGCTTTCTCCGCATCGCTGCGGAACGGCCTAGTGGAGCGGATTTGACATTCGCTACCCCCAAGCCGCGAACGCGTGAAGCGAATGTCAAATCCAAAAGCTCCACTAGCACTTATATTTGCTAGTGGTCCTTTGATTCTAACATTCGCATGAGAGCCTGCCGCCCCCGGATGCGAATGTTAGAATCGGACCACTAGCGGCTGCCGCTGTCAGGTGTAGTCGCCGAGCGTGCAGCCGAAGGCGTCCGGCTTCTGCATCAGCGGCTCGCCCGGCAGCACCTCGAGGACCTCCCAGTAATCCTCTTTGTTCTTCATGTCGCTCGGCTTCTTGCCGCGAACAATGACGACAGGGCGGACCAGCTGATGATCGGCGGCGCGGAAAT
>JASHVN010000387.1 GCA_030044555.1 Xanthobacteraceae bacterium
GGTTTTGATGCTCGCGCCTCGCGCAATGACCTGCGCGAAATCGCGGTTGAAAATCTCGCGGGCATCGGCGAGCGAAAGGGTAGGGTAGTCGCCGATCTTCGATTTTGTGCGACGGCCGTCGCGCCACTGCTGCGCCATCCACTCGGCGGTGACGCGCTTGGGCATCGGCTTTAGGATCAGCGTCAGGCGGCCGGTGCCGCGTCCCTCTCCATCGGCGAGCACGGTCTGCCGACGCGCTCGCTCGACGCGCTTGATGGCTTGCTTGATCATGCCGTCGGTGAGGCCGGTCATCCTACGCACCATCCGTCGCGAACTGGGGACGTTAATTGGGGGCGGTATGTGCTCCGCAGCCCATGGATGATGCGTACATGCTCGCGGGCATAAGTGCAATAAAAACAGCGTGATTTGCAGTGATTACGCGTGACCGAACGTGACTGAAAATGGCTGAGTAGGATGATTGTGCACGAGAATGACCGCGGTGGCGGAAAGTTCGAGTGCGCGCTTGACCACCTCGCGCGGATAGACCGGCGTGTGGTCGACGGTGCCGACCTGCTGCACTTCGTCGGCAATGAGCTGGTTGCGTTTGTCGAGAAAAAGCACGCGGAATTGTTCGCGGTCGGCGAAAGCCTGTGCACTGCGGCAATAGTCGAGCACCGCTGACCAGGATGACAGCGCCGGCCGCTTTTTGACTTGGCCGCGTAAGAGTCGGCTGGCGGCAGCCTGCACGATCTTCAGCTCGGTGATGCTGGCCTCGCCGATGCCGTCGACCTCGGCGAGCCGCGGCTCCGGCGCCGATATCACTTCTGCAAATGAGCCGAACTTCGCCAGCAGCGCCTTGGCGACGGGTTTCATGTCGCGCCGCGGCTGCGCCCGAAACAGCAGCAATTCGAGCAATTCGTAATCCGACAGCGCGTCCGTGCCGGCTTCGCGAAAACGGCCGCGCAGCCGTTCGCGATGACCGTAATAGTGCGGCGGAGCCTCGGCGAGGCCTGCCTCGCTCTCGCGCTTCTTTTCCACCATGAGACTATGCGCGCGGTAGCGCCATCCCCGACCTGCGCCAAAAATCCGCTGTTGCGGTGGCGGCCCGTCAACAAAGATGCCCGGATTGGCGAATTTTGCAATCGCCATCGCGCATGAGGCTTGGCGCGCGCTTCCGCAGCGTATGCGCCGACGTCGGGCGAAGCCTGGCTTATTGTTGGAGCATGATCTTTCCCGAAAACCGGTGTCCACCCTCGGATCAAGTCCGAGGGCAAGCTTTTCGGGATCATGCCTCACTTATTGTTGGAGCATGATCTTTCCGAAAACCGCATGCACTTTTCGGGATCATGCTCTAAGCGCTTTCGGCGGTAAGATTTTGCGCCACCTGGACGTCGCGCGCAAAGCCGACGATCCGCTCGCGAATCGCTTTGGTCTGTGTGGCGAGCTCCATGGCAGAGTAGCGAAGACCGGAGGTGGCATTGGCAGTCTGATCAGCCGTGCTCTCGAGCTCGCCAATTGATGCGGCGACCTCGCCGACCCCGACGGCCGCCGCGTCGACATTGTGCGCGATCTCGCGCGTTGCCGAAGCCTGTTGCTCGATCGCCTCGGCGATTCGAGCCGACAACTTGTCCAACTCGCGAACCATGGTCAAAATCGCTTCGATGGCAGCTGCCGAACGTTCCGTCGTGCTTTGAATTCCAGCCGTCTTTCTAGCGATGTCTTCCGTCGCTCGTGCGGTTTCGGCGGCGAGCGACTTCACCTCCTGAGCCACGATGGCGAATCCCCTGCCGGCGGTGCCGGCTCGCGCCGCCTCAATGGTCGCATTCAGGGCGAGAAGATTGGTCTGCGCGGCGATCCGGTTGATCAATCCCGTCATGTCGCCGATCTCGCTCGCCGCCGTCGTCAGCTCCGCGAGTGTCTGATTGGCCGTATCGGCCCGGCTGACGGTGTCGCTGGCGAGGCGTGACGTCAGCGTCACGGTTTCGCTGATTTCCGATATGGTCCTCGCCAATTCCTTGCCAGCGTTGTTCATGATCGTGACCTTGTCGGTCGTCTCCGCCGATGCCGATGAAGCGGTTCCCGCCTGCTGCTTGGCGCGGTCGGCCGCGGCCCCAAGAGTGTCGGCGCTCCGTTCGAGCTCGTCTGCAGCGCCATTAAGAGCTTTGATCGAGGTTTCCATCTCGGTCGTAAAGCTCTTGAGCAACTCGCCCATTGCAACGGCGCGCTTGTTCTTCATGGCGAGGTCTTGCTGCCGCTCGGAGCCGATGCTCTCGAGTCCGGCGGCGGCCGCCTCGGCGCGCTGTCGCCCCTCTGCCGCCGCCTGGAAGGCGGTCCTGATCGCTTGGCCGATGAAGATCAGCACGGCCACTTCGATCACGACGATCAGGGCGTGAACGCCGACCCGCAGCACGTTGCTGCCGCCGGGATAGACGGCATCGGGCAAAAGGAAATTGAATGTCAAATGGTGCAGGGCCACAAGACCGGCGGCCAAGCCGAGGACGCGCCAATCACAGAACCCGGACAGCATGGCGAGAATTGCAAAATAATAGAAATGCATTTCGATCTGCCAGGGATGCCCGCTGAAGGCGAGCACCAAGAGCGAAGTCTGGCCGACGAGCGTGATGGCAAGGCCGAAGGCGACTGTCGTGATCGGCCGGCCGGCGAAAAGCAGCGCGACCGGAATAAGGGCAAGCGCGCCGCAAGCAAAAGCGTTGGCGATGACGTCCCGTCCCAGCAGGGCGCAAATTATCGCCAGCATCGGAACGTGAATGACGCTGAGGCTTGTCAGCACCTTGGCGACGGTAAGCTGGAATGAGCGCAAATCGTTCATCGAAACCCTGTTTTGAGAAGCGCAACGGGCAAGCAGGCGGCAAGGACTTGCGGATCAACCGCCAGAAGGGCGGAGCCGGCTAGGACGCGTTGGACATAGTCGGGCCTTTCCGGCATCACGATCGCGATGAAATCAAACCCGCCGAAGCGCACGAAGCGTGCACCTGCCGCGACCGCTCGGATCATCGTCTGATCCGCCGGCGTCCACGGGGCGTAAATAACGGCGACGCCGTCTTTAGGATTGCCGGGTAACAGGCCGACGCGCAAAATGACAATAAAGCTTGCTACCGCCAGGACCGCGATGAGCGACGCGTTGGCCAGCAACGAACGCAATCGTGCAGAAGCAGGAGGCGGCAAGACGGATCTCACACATGTCCGTCCCTCGCATTACATCGCCCGTCGTAAGAATTCGTTAAGGCACAATCCCCGCAACTGAGTATTTGCCGCAACTGTAATGAGAAGCCGGTCGCAACCGCAATCGGCCAGGCTGCCGCGCCAAAGGCGTGCGCGTCACGGCGGGTAAGGCGGCTTCTCCAGACCCTTCGGCGACAGGGTGAAAATCTCGACGCCGGTCTGGGTGACGCCGACCGAGTGCTCGAATTGTGCCGAGAGCGAACGGTCGCGCGTGACCGCGGTCCAACCGTCGGAGAGCACCTTCACGTGCGGGCGGCCGAGATTGATCATCGGCTCGACGGTGAAGAACATGCCGGGCTTGAGTACGATGCCTTCGCCGGGCCGGCCGACATGCACGATATTCGGCTCGTCGTGGAACAGCCGGCCGACGCCATGGCCGCAGAAATCGCGCACCACGCTCATGTGCTGCGCCTCCACATAGGACTGGATGGCGTAGCCGATATCGCCGGTCGTACCGCCAGGCTTGATGGCGGCGATGCCGCGCATCATCGCCTCATAGGTGACCTCGATCAGCCGCTCGGCACGGCGGGGAACTTCGCCGACCGTGTACATGCGGCTCGAATCGCCGTGCCAGTGATCGAGAATGAGCGTCACGTCGACATTGAGGATGTCGCCGTCGCGCAGCGGCTTTTC
>JASHVN010000388.1 GCA_030044555.1 Xanthobacteraceae bacterium
CAGGGTGATCACAAAAAACTCTGCGGATCGACGTCGATCTCGAGCTTGATCGAGCCTTTCGGCTTCGGACCGGCGGCGAGCCAGTCGCGCAAATAGGCCGAGAGACCGAAGGCGCGCGGCGATTTGACCAAAAGACGCAGGCGATGGCGGCCGCGCACCAAAGCGAGCGGGGCTTCGGCAGGGCCGAGCACGCGCACATCGTCACCCATGAGGGTGTCGGTTTTCGCGGCGCCGGTGCCGAGATCAACTTTCGGCGCGGCGCGGGCGAGAGCGCGCGCGTAAGCTTCCGTCTCGTGCTTATCGGGGCCGGAGACGACAAGGCTCGCCAGCCGGCCGAACGGCGGGTAGTGCATCTGCTCGCGCTGCGCGATCTCGGCGTCATAGAAAGCGTCGCGGTCCTGCGCGATCAGCGCCCGGATCACCGGATGCTCGGGCTGATGGGTCTGCAGATAGCCGTAGCCGGCGCCGGCTTCGCGGCCGGCGCGGCCGACCACTTGATGCAGGAGCTGAAAGGTGCGCTCGGCAGCGCGCGGATCGCCGTTGGCGAGGCCGAGATCGGCGTCGATGATGCCGACGAGATTGAGCATCGGGAAGTGATGGCCTTTGGCGACAAGCTGGGTGCCGATGATGATGTCGAAGCGGCCGGCGGCAACGTCGGCCAATTCCTCGCGCAGGCGCTCGACCGAGACGACGAGATCGGACGACAGCACCAGCATGCGGGCGCCGGGAAACAATTCACGCACCTCTTCTTCGAGCCGCTCGACGCCGGGGCCGATCGGCACGAACGAATTGACCGCATTGCATTGCGGGCAGTTCGCCGGATGCGGCATCGCATAACCGCAATGGTGGCAGACGAGCTGGCGGCGGAAGCGGTGATCGACCAGCCACGCGTCGCAATTCGGGCAGGCGAAGCGGAAGCCGCAGGAGCGGCACAAGGTCAGCGGCGCGTAGCCCCGGCGATTGAGAAACAGCAAGCTCTGCTCGCCCCGCTCCAGCGAGACTTTCATGGCGCCGGCAAGCACCGGCGAAATGAAATGGCGCGGCGGCGGCGGTGCGATGCGCAGATCGATCGGCTCGATCGAGGGGAGCCGCGCACCACCGAAACGCTCGGGCAGCGCAAGCCGCGCGTAGCGGCCGCGCCGCGCGTTGACCTCGGTCTCCACCGATGGCGTCGCCGAGGACAGCACCACCGGAATACGCGCGATGTGGCCGCGCAGCACCGCCATGTCGCGGGCGTGATAGCGCACGCCGTCTTCCTGCTTGTAGGCCGGGTCGTGCTCCTCATCGACGACGATGAGGCCAAGATCCGCATAGGGCAGAAACAGTGCCGAGCGGGCGCCGATCACGACCGACGCTTCTTTGTTTGCGACCGCGCGCCAGGTGCGTGCACGGCGGCGCGGCGACAGCTCCGAATGCCATTCCGCCGGTCTCTGCCCGAAGCGCGCGGCGAAGCGGTCGAGAAAACCCGCTGTGAGCGCGATCTCCGGCATCAGAATAAGGCTCTGCCGGCCGCTGCGGATCGTGTCCGCCACCGCCTCGAAATACACTTCGGTCTTGCCCGAGCCGGTGACGCCGTCGAGCAGCGTCACCGCATAGCCGCCCTTGGCAAGCGTCGCTTTCAGATCCGCGGCGGCGGCGCGCTGTGCCGGAGAAAAATCCGGCGCGTTGAAATCCGGATCGGGTTTTTGCGCGACCGGCTCCGGCGGCAACACCAATGTTTCCAGGGCGCCATCGTCGATCAGCCCGTCGATGACGCTCGCGGATACGCCGGCTTCGCGCGCGGCCTCAGCTTTTGCCCGCACCATGCGGTCGGCGAAGAGTTCGAGCACGCGGCCCCGCGCCGGCGTCATGCGCGCCGGCGGCGGGCCGGCGAGCCGCACACCGACGCGCTCGCGCTCGGCGGCAAGATGCTCGCCCATGCGCAGGCACATGCGCAGCACCATGCCGCGCGAGCTCAATGTGTAGTTCGACACCCAGTCGACGAAACGGCGCAGCTCGGGGCGCAGCGGCGGCACGTCGAGCTTTTCCCCGACGTCTTTCAGGCGGTTGTCGAGCCGCGGATTGGGCTTCGGGTTTTCCGCCCACACCACGGCGGTCGCCTCGCGCGCGCCGAGCGGCACGGTGACCACGTCGCCGGGGTGCAGGTCCAGCGGCTCCGGCACCCGGTACGAATAGGCCCGGTCGAGCGCGACCGGCACTAGCACATCGACGACACGCCTTCGCATGGCTGCAACTTTGGGCCGATTCCGGCAGGTTTAGGAAGCGGAAACAGGCCGGCCTTATGATCCGTCATTCCCGCACGAGCGGGAATCCAGTATTTAGGTGCCTGTTTTTGCGGGGACGAGCGGACATGAACGCGAGAACCGAACCGCACTTTGTCGCCCCAAACTTTGTCGCGCGAAGCGTCGCCGCCGAGATCGCGAGCTGGCTCAGCTATCTGGGCAGCGAACGGCGCATGTCGGAAAAGACAGTCGAGGCCTATCGCCGCGACGTGATGCAATTCCTGGGCTTCCTCGCCGAGCATTTGGGCGGGGCGCCGTCGCTCAAGCAGCTCGCCACGCTGGCGCCCGCCGACATACGCGCGTTTCTCGCCTCGCGCCGGGCGGACGGCATCGGCAACCGCTCGCTGATGCGGACGCTTGCCGGCACCCGCGCCTTCGCCCGTTTTCTCGAACGCAGCCGCAAGGGCAAGGTCGGCGCGCTGGCCGCCATCCGCTCGCCCAAGATCGCCAAGACCTTGCCGCGGCCGCTCAGTGCTGCCTCGGCAAAACGCATGGCCGATCCCGACATCGCCGCCGGCGACGAACGCGAACCATGGATTCATGCCCGCGACGCCGCGGTGCTGGCGCTGCTCTACGGCTCAGGTCTGCGCATTTCCGAAGCGCTCGGCCTCAAACGCGCCGAAGCCGGCGCGCGCGACAGCGTCACGGTGACCGGCAAGGGCCGCAAGCAGCGCATGGTCCCGGTCTTGCCGCAGGTGCAAAAACTCATCGCCGAATATCTCGCGCTCTGCCCCTACGATCTGCCCGGCGACGGACCGCTGTTTGTCGGCGCCAAGGGCGGGCCGCTGTCGCCGCGCGTGATCCAGCTGGCGATGGCGCGGCTGCGCGGCGCGCTGGGGTTGCCCGACACGGCGACGCCGCACGCGCTGCGCCACTCCTTTGCCACGCATCTACTCGCCCGCGGCGGCGATCTGCGCGCGATCCAGGAATTGCTCGGCCACGCTTCGCTGACGACCACGCAGATCTACACGCAGGTCGACGCCGAACGTTTGATCGAGGCCTATCGCAGCGCCCACCCGCGGGCTTGATTCCCGCTCCGGTTATGCGAAAGGGTGCCCGAGCGAGGGCGAAACGCGCACGGGCGGGCGAGGGGGGACTTTGCGGCTTTAGAGCATGATCCCGAAAAGGCCTGCCCTCGGACTTGAGGGTGGGAACCGGTTTTCGGATGAGAGCATGCTCAAAGGGAAAATTTAGACCTTGATCCGATTCAATCGAATTGGACCAAGGTCTAGCCGCAAGTCTCGCTTTGCTCTGCTCC
>JASHVN010000389.1 GCA_030044555.1 Xanthobacteraceae bacterium
GCGGCGCGGCGCAACTTTCCGATACCTTCGTGGTGCGTGCCGCGATGCGGCGGTCCTCTATCACGAGACAAGACGGCGTGACAAACCGGAGACCATGCGGCGCTCGTGCTTGCGGCCGGCAGTGAAAGAGCGCAGGCTCCCGCCTTGCATTGAAGACAACACGTGCGGGCGCCGTGCTATGAGCGCCCGACCATGCGGAGGAGGAAATCACATGCGCGACCGCGCGAGAGCGACGCTGTGGCTGACCGCCGCGATTGTCGGCGGACTTGCAGGCCTGTCAGCGGGCACCGGCCGGGTTCAGGCCGATGACCCCAATGGTGCTCCCAACCCCTATCACGTCGTCGAACACTGGGCGAAGCTGCCGCAAGGGCGGCCATGGGGGCAGGCCATCGGCCTCGACATCGATCGCGACGGCACCAGTCTCTGGGTGTTCGATCGCTGCGGCGGAACGACCTGCGTCGGTTCGGACATCGCGCCAATTCAGAAATTCGACGCGAGCGGCCGGCTGGTGGTGAGTTTCGGTTCGGATTTGATCAACTGGCCGCATGGTCTCGGCGTCGACGGCGATGGCAATGTCTGGGTGACCGACGGCAAGGCCGGTAACGGCAAAGGAGAGACCGCGATCAAATTTTCACCCGACGGCCGTGTGTTGATGACCCTCGGAACGCCGGGCGTTGCCGGCAACGGCCCCAATCAGCTCAATGCTCCGTCCGACATTCTGGTCGCGCCCAACGGCGACATCTTTGTCGCCGACGGCCATGGCGAAGGAACCAATGACCGCATCATGAAATATTCGCCGGACGGCAAGTTCCTCAAAACCTGGGGGCATCACGGGTCGGGGCCCGGCGAATTCAATGTAACCCATGGACTGGCGATGGATTCGGCGGGCCGCCTGTTCGTTGCCGACCGCTCGAATAATCGCGTCCAGATATTCGACCCGGACGGAAAATTGCTGGCGATCTGGACGCAGTTCGGCCGGCCGAGCGGCGTCTATGTCCGCAACGACATGCTCTACGTCTGCGATTCGCAGTCGAGCGATAAGGTGAATCCGCCGTTTCACCGGGGCATTCGCATCGGCAGCGTCAAAGACGGCAAAGTGACCGCTTTCATCCCCGGGGCAGACCCCAGCGCCGAAATGCCGGAGGGCTGCACCGCCGACAAGGACGGCAATGTGTTCGGCGGCTTTACCACCAAGAACGACGTCAAGAAGTACGTGAAAGGTTAATCCGCTCGCTCTGGCATCCGGGGCGCCCGAAAATGCGGGTCCTGTTGCAGCAACGGGACCCGGCCGTTATCAATACGCGCCTTTTTGCGCCGGTCGACAACGAGGCTGGCAGGCTGACCTGAAAGAGCGCAAGCCCCCGTCATGGCCCGTCTCGTGATGAAATTTGGCGGCACCTCCGTCGCCGACACCGACCGCATCCGCAACGCTGCGCGCCACGTCAAGCGCGAGGTCGGTGCCGGGCATGAAGTCGCGGTCGTGGTTTCCGCCATGGCTGGCGTCACCAATCAGCTCGTGGCCTGGTGCGAGGCGGCGCTCAAGGAGCGGCGGATTTTCGACGTCCGCGAGTACGATGCCGTGGTGGCCACCGGGGAGCAGGTGACGGCCGGCTTGATGGCGATCGCGCTGCAGGATCTGGACGTCAATGCGCGCTCCTGGCAGGGCTGGCAACTCCCCGTCGCGACCTCCAATGCGCATGGTTCAGCGCGTATTGTCGATATCAACGGCGAGGATCTGGTCCGGCGCATGACGGGCGGCCATGAAGTCGCGGTGATCGCCGGCTTTCAGGGCCTGCACAAGGAGACCGGCCGCATCACCACTTTGGGCCGCGGCGGATCGGATACCTCGGCGGTGGCGGTAGCGGCCGCCATACGCGCCGATCGCTGCGACATCTATACCGACGTGGACGGCGTCTACACCAGTGACCCGCGCGTGGTTCCGCGCGCGAGGAGACTAGACAAGGTCGCGTTCGAGGAAATGCTGGAGCTCGCTTCGCTCGGCGCCAAAGTCATGCAGGTGCGCTCGGTGGAGCTTGGCATGGTGCACAACGTGCGCATCTTCGTGCGCTCGAGCTTCGACCCGCCCGACAGCATCGATCCGCACGGCAATCCACCCGGCACCCTTATCTGCGACGAGGGAGAGATCATGGAACAGCAAACAGTGACCGGCATCGCCTTCTCCCGCGACGAGGCGCAAATTTCCGTTCGTCAGGTGCAGGACAAGCCGGGCGTGGCCGCCGCCATTTTCGGCCCCTTGGCGGAGGCCAATATCAATGTCGACATGATCGTGCAGAACGTCTCGGCCGATGGAAAAACCACCGATCTGACCTTCACCGTGCCGGCCGCCGATTACCAGCGTTCGCTCGATACCATCGCCAAGGCCAAGAAAATGATCGGTTATACGCGGCTCGACGGCGCCACTGATGTCGCCAAGATCTCGGTCATCGGCATCGGCATGCGCAGCCATGCAGGCGTGGCCGCAGAGGCGTTTCGCGCGCTCGCGGAGCGGGCGATCAACATCCGTGCCATAACCACCTCGGAGATCAAATTCTCGCTGCTCATCGATGCGGCATTCACCGAGCTTGCGGTACGCACGCTGCATTCCCTTTACGGCCTCGACAAGGCGGCTTGACGCCCGCCCGGCGCGTTTTTTGCACTGCGGTAGAATTATAAACAATAATTCTTCTAAAGCCCCTGTTTCGCATTGCGGCGCACAATCATCGTCCGTCATCGGCGTGTCTTTGGCTTGCGGTTTGCATGGCGCATTCGATATAGGCTTGAGGATGGCCGCAGCGGGCTAGAGCATGATCCCGAAAAGTGGAAACCGGTTTTCGGATAAGATCATGCTCAAAGGACAAACCTAGCCCTTGATCCGATTCGATCGAATTGGATCAGGGGCTAGGGTCCCGCGCGATTCCTCTTCGATCAGGCCGGTGCGTAGCGGGCACCGCTCCGGCCACGGCAGAAGCCCGAGGGACCTCACGCTATGCGCGGCGCGCTCGGTGGTCCTCGCGTGCTGTTGCGCCGGCTTCGCGAAGTGATGGCGGAGCCGGTCAGCGCGCAGGAACGCCTTGACAAGATCGTGGTGCTGATCGCTGCCAACATGGTCGCGGAGGTCTGCTCCGTCTATGTGCTGCGCGGCGATACGACGCTGGAACTTTACGCCACCGAGGGTCTCAAGCGCGAAGCCGTGCACCAGACGGTCCTGCGCCCGGATGAAGGCCTGGTAGGCCTGGTCTCGAGCCAGGCCAGCGCCATCAATCTGTCCAACGCGCAGGCCCACCCGGCCTTCGCCTACCGGCCGGAAACGGGCGAGGAAATCTATCATTCCTTCCTCGGCGTGCCGGTGCTGCGCGCCGGCAATACGCTCGGCGTGCTGGTGGTGCAGAACCGGGCGCGACGGACCTATTCGGAGGAGGAAGTCGAGGCGCTGCAGACCACCGCCATGGTGCTCGCCGAGATGATCGCTTCCGGCGAATTGTCGCGGCCGGGCGATGAGCTGGCGGCGCGGCGTCCGGTCCATCTGAAGGGCGCGGCCTTGTGCGACGGCATCGCGCTCGGTCACGTGGTGCTGCACGAGCCGCGCGTCATCGTCACCAATTACATCGCCGACGACGTGCAGAGCGAACTCAAACACCTTCGCGCCGCCATCGAGACCTTGCAGTCCAGTCTCGATCAATTGCTCGAACACGGCGATGTGGTCGAAGGCGGCGAGCATCGCGATGTGCTCGAAGCCTATCGCATGTTCGCTTACGACCGCGGCTGGGTGCACAAGCTCGAGGAAGCGGTGATCACGGGCCTGACCGCGGAGGCCGCGGTGGAACGCGTGCAATCCGATACGCGCGCGCGCATGTTGCGCCAGACCGATCCGTTCTTGCGCGAGCGCCTGCATGACCTCGACGATCTCGCCAATCGCCTCATGCGTCAGCTGACCGGCCGCGATCACGCTCCCTCACGGGAGAACCTGCCGGAAAATGCGATCGTGGTTGCGCGCGCGATGGGGCCGGCGGCGCTGCTCGATTACGACCGCAAGCGGCTGCGCGGCCTGATACTCGAGGAAGGCGGTGCGCACTCGCAC
>JASHVN010000390.1 GCA_030044555.1 Xanthobacteraceae bacterium
TCACCAGATCTACCTCGCGGTCCTCGGTCGCGAAGGTCAACAGGCCGAGATGCTCATGCGTGCCCACGTGCTGTCGGTGAAGTCGTCTATTGTGCGCAGCCTGGCCCGCCGGGATGGCGGCACCTAGTGGATGCGACGTTGCACGGCCGCGTCGTTGAGATCTCCATTCGACAGGCGAAGGAACGGCGGATGGCGAAGGTTCATGGGCAGCAATCCCATTGGCGCTTGCAGCGGCTCATACGGTAGATGATAGATGACGCATGCCGCCCTTTACCATGTCGAAGGGTACGTTTTCCTTGCCGGGAACATTGTCTCCAGCCGTACGGCGCCACTGACGCTCTCAGCGAGCGTGCACCGTTGCCTGCGGGCGCCACGCCAGCATCCGTCGTTCTATGAGAAGAACGGCGTAGTACATCACCATCGCTACGACCGCCATCACGAAGAGCGCAGTGACCGCCCCCGTCATATCAATAACGTTTAGCGAGTTAGTAATGTACCAGCCGAGCCCGGAGCTGGCGCCGACAAGCTCTCCCACAACCGCCCCAGTAAGGGCTAGCCCGATCCCGATCTTCGTCGCGGCGAGCAGCCATGGAATAAGCGACGGAACCACCACATGGCGCAGCATCTGCCAACGATTCGCGCGCATGCTACGCAACGCATCGACCAGGTCATGATCAATGCTTTCAATTCCTTCGCGCGTGTTGAACAGCACGACAACAAAGACGATCGACACGGCGAGAAGAACTTTCGACAGAATACCGATACCGAACCAGACGACGAAGAACGGTCCCAGCGCCACGCGCGGCAAACCGTTGATACCGATGACGTAGGGGTCCAATACGGTGGCCGCAAATCGCGAGCGAGCCATGAGCACCCCGCCGCAGATACCAACCAGCAGGCCGAGGAGAAGACCGCCGATGGTTTCTTCCAGGGTGGGCAGCAGATTGTGCCAAAGATCGCCGTTCTCTGTCATCGTTATCAAACGCTGGGTCACGAGCAACGGCGAACTCGCGAGCGACGCCATCCCGGGAACCGCATCTGCGGCGATCTGCCAGGTTACAATCAGGGCAAGCGCAAGAATCCAGGAGGCGAGATGGGGAGATGAACGTAAGAGCGCCTTGGTTGTTCGTTGCCCTGAGCGTGCATCTCTCCTCATTGTGCCATCTCCTGGAGAGCCGGGAGCGCCGTCCACACGCGGCGTCGTAGATCATCGAACCCGGCGGCAAAGCGCGTTGTATGGTAGTCGCGCGGACGTGGCAGCGGGACTGTGATTTCACACTCGATCCGTCCGGGGCCACGGGACATAACGAGCACGCGGTCGGCTAACACCACAGCTTCCTCGATGTCGTGGGTCACGAACACGACTGTTTGCTGAGATTCCGCAAGTAAGCTCAGGAAGAAGTTGCCCACGTGTATTCTGGTTTGGGCATCAAGCGCGCTGAAGGATTCGTCCATGAGGAATATGGCGGGATCATACGCGAGCGCGCGGGCTATGGCGACGCGCTTTCGCATACCGCCGGAGAGCTGGCCAGGAAACAACTCGGCGGCGTGTTCCAGCCCGACGTGGGCCAGCAATGCCCGGGCACGCGTTCGTGCAGTCGTGGCGGATGCGCCCGCTAATCGAAGGGCGAGTTCGATATTGCTGCTGGCAGTGCTCCAGGGCAACAGCGCATCGGTTTGGAAGACAAACCCGACACGTGTTTCCTCGCCACTACCGAACGCAACGTTGCCGGATGCCAGCGGCAACAACCCGGCGATCGCCTTAAGCAGGGTCGACTTACCGCAGCCGCTTGGACCCACGATCGCGACGAACTCGCCCGCAGCGACCGAAAAGCTTACATCAGTCACGGCCGGGAGGTCGGATACTTGTCGCGCGCCGCGCTGTGCGTAACGCACAGAGACGTTCTTTACCACCAAGCTGCTGCGGCTCGCGTCCACGGCCGTTATCAGCGAACGTCTAGGAGTGGGGCGCGTTCTGCGTGACCGACTCGTAACTCGGGAAATCGTTTGTCGGAAAGTCGCCCGAGTTCAGCAGCACGTCCTTGCAGGCGTCATAAAGCTCCCGCGTAAACCGCGTCTCTTTCCACTCATCCTTCGTGTAGAAATCCAATTCCGCCTTCACGACATCCTCAGTCGTGCCTTGGCCCCAGTATTTAAGCGACGTGGATAGAGCATAGTTCGGATCCGCGTACATGCGCTGAACGGCCTCGTTGTAAGCTTGCATGAGTAAGCGAAATCCGTCGGCATCTTTCTTGGTCTGATTGGTGCGCACCATGAAGACGTTCTGCGCATAATGGTAATCGCGGAAGTCGAAGACCATTTGAACCTCGTGCTGGTTGAGGCCCTGATCGAGCGCGGGACTGAACAGCGTGCCTGCCGCTACGGCGCCGCGAATGATGCCCTGCAGAATGGTTGGCGGTGGGCCAAGCGGCACGAGTCGCATGGCACTGGGATCCAAGTGGGCCTTGGTTTTGAGCGCCCACTTCAACATGACCTCGCTGGCGGCGCCGGCGCCCGTAATTGCGACATTGGTCCCCCGCAGGTCTTCCAGCGTATGATAGGACGAGCCCTGCTTGGCGACGAGCGCGTACAGCATGTTCGTCATGTTCGTGCCGATGATGGTCACGCCGCCCGGCACTGCATTGGCTTGCGCCAGGCGCAGCGGCGTGTCAGCGGCGACCAGAGCAACATCTCCAGTACCGCCTTCGAACTCGGTGGCTAATCCACCGCCGCCCGTGACAGTGATGATCTTTACGTTGAGGTTCAGCTTAGGTGCAAAGTCTGCGACCGCGTTGCGCAGCGGCAGATCGAAAAAGCCCGGAGTGGATTCCAACACGGTCAATTCATAAGGCTGTGCAGCCTGAGCGGAAATGACTGTCAGCGTAGTTACGATTCCAGCCGTTAAGCCGGCAAGCCAGGGCGTGTGGCGGTGCCGCATCACTTCTCCTCCCCGATCTTTTTATCTAACTTGACTATCGCGCAGGTCGGACAGCGTGACAAGTTGACTGGAGCGGTTCATGGATTGATTGAATCGGTTAGGATTCCATCGAATCGCGGCTTGTGATTCAAGATGCTGGCTGGATAGGGGGCCAGCATCGCATGACCCGACCTCTTTCCAATGATCTGCGTGAGCGGGTGGTTGCGGCGGTGGTTACGATCTGAGCTCGACGAGAACCCTTTGCCCGACTAACGGCGGCCAGCTTATGCGACCGCACTTTGATTGATCGCCTAGCCTCGTGAACAACTGCGTGACCTTGACGTCGTCGAACAGGCGATCGGGCCCCGTAGGTTTGCGCGAGTTGCAGGAGACCGACCTCGCGGACCTTGGCATCATCATGCAACCTACGTCGTGGCGACGTCGTGCGGGTCGGGCGCCAGCATGTCAAGAATCGGCGCGGCGTGATCCGCGCGCAGAAAAACGGCGAGACGGCCTACTTCGTTGTGAGCGATCGGCTGCAAGCCGCGCTCGATGCCGGGCCGATCGGCGAGATGACGTGGATCGTTGGCGAGAGCGGGCGACCACTCGCCAAGGAATCGTTCGGCAACGAATTTCGTGCAGCTTGCCGCGAGGCCTAGGTACCGGGATCGGCGCACGGCATCCGCAAGACGCGCGCAACCATCGAGGCCGAAAACGGCGAAAGCGGCGCGAAGCTTGATGCTCTGTTCGGATGGCGCACCGGCAGCAAGACGTCAGCGATCTACATCAAGAAAGCCGATCGGGCGCGGCTCGCATTTGGGCCTGTCGAGGAACCGATTGCGAACACTGACGGCCTCACCTCGCAATTAGGTGAGGGCGCCAGCGGCAAAAAGCCTTAAGCGCCAGTACCTTAATTTTAACAATGGTGGGCCCGGGAGGACTCGAACCTCCAACCAAGCGGTTATGAGCCGCTAGCTCTGACCATTGAGCTACGGGCCCGCGCCACGCGAGGCGCGGTCGAATGTCCGCCCCGACACTATATAGCAGGACGCGGACCATTCCGCCTGCTGAGCAAAAACACCGCCTGCTCGCCGAACAGATTCCAGAACCACCACGGCATTTTCAGCCGCATCTGCCGGCCCCAGGCATTGAGCGCCACGGCTTGGTCCATCTTGGCGCCGACGGCGAGGCAGAGATCGCGGAAGTCCTTGATGCTGCAGAAGTGGATGTTCGGCGTCTCCCACCAGGCGTAGGGCAGATTGTCGGTGCGCGGCATGTGGCCGCCGAACAACAGCTGCATGCGGATGTTCCAGTGGCCGAAATTCGGGAACGAGACGATGGCATGGCGGCCAATGCGCAGCATGTGCTCGAGCACGACGCGCGGCTGCCGTGTCGCCTGCAGGGTCTGCGACAGGATGACGTAATCGAAGGCGTCGTTGGGATAATTGGCAAGGTCGGTGTCGGCGTCGCCCTGGACCACGGCCAATCCCTTGGCGACGCACTCGTTCACGCCTTCGCGCGACAGCTCGATGCCGCGGCCGTCGACGCCGCGCGTCTCCAAAAGCCGCAGCAATTCGCCGTCGCCGCAACCGACATCGAGCACGCGGGCGCCGCGCTCGACCATGTCGGCGACCGCGAGCAAGTCGACGCGCGAGCCGCCCGGCCCGCGCGCGGCTTCAGCCATGGTGAGATCGTGCTTAAGGCGCATCAGCATCGCTAACTCTTTGCCGGCGGCAGGCCGCGTGCCTTGGCGGCGCCTTCCAGAAAGCCGCGCACGATGGCGAACAGTTCCGGCTCGTCGAGCAGGAAGGCGTCGTGGCCCTTGTCGGTCGTGATCTCGGCGAACGACACGCGTGCGCCGGCGGCGTTGAGCGCATGCACGATGGCGCGCGATTCCGCAGTCGGGAACAGCCAGTCGCTGGTGAATGAGATCACGCAAAACCGCGTCGGCGTGCCGCGAAAGGCATTCGCCACGGCGCCATCGTGATCGCCGGCGAGATCGAAGTAATCCATCGCGCGTGTCAGATAGAGATACGAATTGGCGTCGAAACGCTCGACGAAGGTGATGCCCTGATGGCGCAGATAGGATTCGACCTGAAAGTCGGCGTCGAACGAGAACGTCGGGTTATCGCGGTTCTGAAAGCGGCGGCCGAACTTGCGATGCAGCGCCGCGTCGGACAGATAAGTGATGTGCGCGCCCATGCGCGCCACCGCGAGCCCGCGCCGCGGATTGGTGCCGGCGGCAAAGTAGCGCCCGCCGCGCCACTCCGGATCGGCCATTACCGCCTGACGGCCGACTTCGTGGAAGGCGATGTTTTGCGCCGAATGCCGCGTGGCCGCGGCGATGGGCAAAGCCGCAAACACGCGCTGCGGATAGCTCGCCGCCCATTGCAGCACCTGCATTCCGCCCATCGAGCCGCCCGCCACCGCGAACAGCGAGTCGATGCCAAGGTGGTCGAGCAGCATGGCCTGGGCGCGCACCATGTCGCGCACGGTGACGACCGGGAAATCGAGGCCCCACGGCATGCCGGTTGCCGGATTGGTCGAGGCCGGCCCGGACGAGCCCATGCAGCCGCCGACAACGTTCGGGCAGATGATAAAGTAACGTCCGGTATCGATCGGCCGGCCCGGGCCGACCATGGTTTCCCACCAGCCCGGCTTGCCGGTGACCGGGTGGTCGTTGACCGCATGCTGATCGCCGGTGAGCGCATGACACACCAGAATGGCGTTGCTTCGATCGGCGTTGAGCGTCCCGTAGGTCTGATAGGCGATCTGCAGCGGGGCAAAATCAACGCCGGCATCGAGCCGCAGCGGATTGCCGGTGCCAAAGCGCACCACCAGCGAATGCGGCTCGTCCGCTTCACGCGTGCGGTCGGCGAGATCGAGCGTGGCGGTGGCGTCGGCCATAGCGTCGTCCCGGATGGCGTTGTCCCGGAAAGGGACGCCTCCCCACTTGGTTGTAATGCCGCAATGGCGGTCAAAGCGGCGTACATAGGCCCGCTGGCCCCCGAGTCAATGTTTTCTTTGCTTTCGGCGCCGGCGATACCTATCAGTTAAGCGCATTGCCAAACCCATTGCCATGGCGAATTGGGTTCGGCTGCGCCGCCGGAAACGCCCAGAAAACGCCTATGCCGAAACGCCCGCCGCCAAAGCATCCCCGCCAGAACGAAGTCACGCTCGCCGATTTGCGGCGCGAGCTCGATCGCATCGATGCCGCCATGCACGCGCTGCTGATGGAGCGGGGCGAGACCATCGACACGCTGATCGCGGTGAAAAAGACGCAAGAATCCGGCTCAGCCTTCCGCCCTGCCCGCGAGGCCGAGATGATGCGCCGCCTGGTCGAGCGTCATCACGGCAGCCTGCCGCTCGACACGGTCGAGAGCATCTGGCGGGTGATCATTTCGACGTTCACTTACGTGCAGGCGCCGTTCGCGGTGCATGCCGATCTTTCCGCCGGCGACGCCACGATGCGCGATTCCGCGCGCTTCCATTTCGGCTTCACCGTGCCGTTCGTTCCGCATATGGGGGCGGCGAGCGTGGTCGAGGCGGTGACGGAATCCAAAGGCGATCTCGGCCTTGTCCCCGCCTTCGCCACCGCCGGCGCCGGGCCCTGGTGGGCAGCGCTCGAATTCGCCGCCGCGCCGAAGATCATCGCGCGGCTGCCGTTCGTCGAGCGGCCCGATCATCCGGCGGCGATGCCGGTCTTCGTCGTGTCGCGGGCCGCGGCAGACGCCATGGTGACCGAGACCGAGGTCTGGAGCATGCGGGTGTCGGGCTGGCGGGCGCCGGTGGCAAGCGCGCTGGCGACCAAGGCTGAGGTGATTGCCGTGCCCGATCGGGCCTTTGACGGCGCCGCACTCCTGGTCTCGGTGCCGCAGGGCGGCATCGACGCGGTCAGCAAAGCCCTGGTTGGGCTCGGCGCCTCGATCCGTTCGGCGGCCCTCGTCGGCAGTCACGCGACCCGCTATACGGTGCCGCATAGACCATCCGCGTCCTGAAAGGACGAGGAAAAAAGAAGGTTCGGAGTGGTTTGCTGATGACTGCGATGCGTCCAACGCCCCGCCCGGGCGTGCTCGAAATTGCGCCTTATGTGCCTGGCAAAAGCAAGGCGCCGGGCGTCGCCAAGGTGTTCAAGCTGTCGTCGAACGAGACGCCGCTGGGCCCGAGCCCGCGCGCGATCAAAGCCTATAATTCGCTCGCGGCGCATCTGGAGGATTATCCGGACGGTTCGGCCGGCGATTTGCGCGCGGCGATCGGCCATGCCTTCGGACTCGATCCCGACCGCATCGTCTGCGGGGCGGGCTCCGACGATCTCTTGCACCTGCTCGCCTACGCCTACCTCGCCGACGGCGACGAGGCGATCCACACGCGGCACGGCTTTCTGATCTACCCGATCGTCACGCTCGGCACCGGTGCGCGCCCGGTCGAAGTGCCGGAAACCGATTACACCGCCGATGTCGATGCGATCCTCAAAGCCGTCACCGGCAAGACCAAGATGGTCTTCCTCGCCAACCCGAATAATCCGACGGGGACCGCGATCTCATTCGACGAAGTCAAACGCCTGCATCGCGGGCTGCCGCCGCATGTGCTGCTGGTGCTCGACGCCGCCTACGCCGAATACGTCCGCCGCAACGATTACGAAGCCGGCATCGAGCTCGTGGCCACCTCCGATAACGTCGTGATGTGCCGCACGTTTTCGAAGATCCATGGGCTGGCTAATCTGCGGCTCGGCTGGATGTTCGCGCCGGCCGCCATCGTCGATGCCGTCAACCGCATCCGCGGCCCGTTCAATGTCAGCGGCGCGGCGATCGCCGCCGGCATCGCGGCGATCGAAGACACCGAGCACCAGGAGCGCTCGCGCGAGCACAACACACGCTGGCTCGCCTGGCTAACGGAAGAAATCGGCAAGCTCGGCCTGAAAGTGACGCCGAGCGTCGCCAACTTCGTGCTCATCCATTTTCCGGACACCAAGGGCCGCACGGCGCAGGATGCCGACGCCTTCCTCACCGCGCGCGGCCTGATCTTGCGCTACGTCGCCGCCTACAAGCTGCCAAACGCACTGCGCCTGAGCGTGGGAACGGAGGAGGCCAATCGTCTCGTCGTCGCCGCGCTCAAGGAATTTGCTGACCGATGAGTGAGCGCGCCCCAATCCGCCACCTCTCCCCAGTGGGGAGATGTCGATTTCCGAGCGCAGCGAGGAAATCGGGTGAGGGGGAACCGACCTCACGGTTTGATCCCCCTCTCCCGGCTCGCAGCATGCTGCGAGCGGACCTCTCCCCGCTGGGGAGAGGTGAAAGTGGTACGCCGTGACCAAACCAGCTCCGCTCTTCAACCGCCTCGCGCTGATCGGGGTGGGTTTGATCGGCTCCTCGATCGCGCGGGCCGCGCGCGCACAAGGTCTGGTGCGCGAGATCGTGGCGAGCGCGCGCTCGGCGGCGACGCGGCGGCGCGTCGCCGAACTCGGACTTGCCGATCAAGTGGTCGAAACCAACGCCGCCGCGGTGGCCGGCGCCGACCTCGTCATCGTCTGCGCTCCGGTCGGCGCGTGCGGCGAAATCGCCGCGGAGATCGCCGCGCAGCTGCAGCCCGGCGCCATCGTTTCCGACGTGGG
>JASHVN010000391.1 GCA_030044555.1 Xanthobacteraceae bacterium
CATTGCGCGTAATCCTCTGCCCTTCGACTCGACGCGCCCTATTTTCAACCTGGGCGAGGCGTCCGCAATGCGAAAATCAGACGCCAGGCGTCGGCTGCGGATGGGCAGCGGCTGAGGCGCCAGCGCCGGCACTGGCCGCATGGTGATCCGCTGCAAATAACAGGTACACGGCGGGCACCACGAACAGCGTGAACAGCGTGCCGATCGACAGTCCGGACGCGATCACCACGCCCATCTGAAATCGCGATACGGCGCCGGCGCCGCTCGCGGTGATCAGCGGCACCACGCCCAGCACCATCGCGGCGGTCGTCATCAGGATCGGCCGCAGCCGGATCCCCGCCGCCTGCTCGATGGCCTCACGCTTCGTGCGGCCCTCCTGCTGCAGATGGTTGGCGAACTGCACGATCAGGATGCCGTGCTTGCTGATCAGCCCCATCAGCGTGACCAATCCCACTTCGGTGTAAATGTTGAGCGACATGCCACCGAAGCCGAGGCTGATAAAGATCAGCGCGCCGGCGATCGACATCGGCACCGACACCAGAATGATGACCGGATCTCGGAAGCTTTCGAACAGGGCGGCGAGCGCGAGGAAGATGATAATCAGCGCAAAGCCGAACGTGGTGACAAAGCCGCTGCTTTCCTGAATGTATTGCCGGCTCAAGCCGCCGTAATCGATGGAATAACCGACCGGCAGCGTGCGCTTGGCCAAGTCCTGCAGATACCCGAGCGCATCGCCCTGCGCCACGCCCGGCATGGCGACGCCCTGGATGGTGGCGCTGTTGAGCTGCTGAAAATGGTTGAGCGATTCCGGTACCGTCGAGGTCTTGATGCTGGCGATGGTCGACAGCGGCACCAACGACCCGTCGGAGGCGCGGATGTAATAGTTGAGCAATTGCTGCGCGTTTAATCGATAGCGCTGCTGCACCTGCGGAATCACCTTGTAGGAGCGGCCGCTGATGCTGAAATAGTTGACATAGCCGCCGCCGAGCATGGAGGCGAGCGAACTGCCGACATCGCTCATCCGCAAGCCGAGTTGGGCGGTCTTGTCGCGATCGATGATAACGTCGGATTGCGGATTGTCGAATTTCAGATCGCAATCGAGGAAGATGAACATGCCGCTCTTGAGCGCCTGTTGCAGGAACTGCTGGGCAACATCGTTCAGCCGCGTGTAGGGGTCGGTGGTCACGATGACGAACTGGACGGGCAGACCGAAGCTGCCCGGCAGCGACGGCGGCTGGAAAGCGGCGATGCGCGCGCCGGCGACCTTGCTCAATTGCTGCTGCAGGACGGGTTGAATATCATTCGTCGTCTTGTCGCGCTGATCCCACGGCTTGAACACCATGCCGGCGATCGATTGACCGGGCACGTCGAGCTGAAAGACGTGCTCGGTCTCCGGATGGCTGGCGAAGATCTTGTAGACCTGCCGCGAATAAAGCTGCCGCTGCTGCAGCGTCGAATTCGGCGCGGAGATGGATTGCGTGATGATGATGCCCTGATCCTCGGTCGGGGCCAGTTCGGTCTTGGCGCTGGTGAACAGGAAATAGATGCTGCCGAGCACGATGGCCGCGAATACCAGCGTGACCGGCAAGGTATTCAAGCTGCCATGCAGACGCCGTTCATAGGCGCCGCGCAGTCGCGCGAAATTGCGGTCGATGAAATGGGTCAGTTTGGCTTCCCAGCCGCGGCTTTCTGCATCCGGTGCTTTGAGAAGACGCGAGCACAGCATCGGCGACAGCGTCAGCGCGATGATGCCAGACACGGTGACGGCGCCGACCAGCGCGAAGGCGAATTCGGAAAACAGCGCCCCGGTCAGTCCGCTCTGGAAGCCGATCGGCACATAGACGGCGGCCAGCACCACCGTCATCGCGATGATCGGGCCCCCGAGCTCGCGCGCAGCCGTGATCGCAGCGTCGACCGGTCCCATACCATCTTCCAGATGGCGATTGACGTTCTCCACCACGATGATGGCGTCGTCGACCACGAGCCCGATGCCCAGCACCAGCGCCAATAGCGTGAGCAGATTGATCGAGTAGCCGAGCGCCAGCAGAATAATGAACGTGCCGATCAGCGACAGCGGAATGGCGACTGTCGGAATCACTGACGAACGCACCGACCCCAGGAACAGAAATACCACCGCGGTCACGATGAGCAGCGCCTCGGCCAGACTGCGGATCACCTCGTGGATCGAACTGTTCACGAACTCGGTGGAGTCGTAGATGATTTCGCCATCCAGGCCGTGCGGCAGCAGCGCTTGAATTTCGGGAAAGACCTTGTGCACGCCGGCAATCACGTCGAGCAGATTGGCGGTGGGCGCGACCTGGATGCCGATATAGACCGCTTGCTTGCCGTCGAAGCCGACTTCGGATTCGTAATCCTCGGCGCCCAGCGTCACGTTGGCGACGTCCTTGAGCCGCACCACGGCGCCGCCGCTCTGCTTGAGCACGAGATTGCGGAATTGCTCGGCTGAATGCAGGCTGGTCGAGGCGGTCAGATTGACCTGCACCATCTGGCCTTTGGTGTTGCCGATGCCGGAGATGTAGTCATTGGCGGTGAGCGCCTGGCTGACGTCGGCAGCCGTGAGCCCGTAGGCCGCAAGCTTTTTCGGATCGAGCCAGGCGCGCAAAGCAAAGACTTTTTGCCCGAGCAGCTCCGCGGTTTGCACGCCGGGCACCGCCTGCAGCTTCGGCTGCACGACGCGCACGAGGTAATCGGTGATCTGGTTCGGCGCCAACGTGTCGCTCTTGAAGCCGATATACATGGCGTCGATGGTCTGGCCGATCGTGACGGTGAGCGTCGGCTGCAGCGTGCCGGGCGGCAGCTGATTGAGGATCGAATTGACTTTGGTGTTGATCTCCGTGAGCGCCTTGTCGGCATCGTAATTGAGCCGCAGGTTGACGGTGATCGTGCTCGTCCCGCTTTGGCTGACCGAGGTCATATAGTCGATGCCGTTGGCTTGCGCGATGGCATTTTCCAGCGGCGTGGTGATGAATCCGGCGACCACGTCGGGATCGGCGCCGTAATAGATCGTGGTCACCGTGACCACCGCGTTCTCGGTGCGCGGATATTGCAGAATCGGCAGCACGGTGTAAGCGCGCAATCCCAAGACCAGGATCAACAGGCTCACCACGGAGGCGAGCACCGGCCGGCGAATGAAGATGTCGGTAAAATGCGCCACGGCGGCCGCCTAACGATCAAGCGGAACCGACGGCGATGCGTCGGCGGTCGGCGTGATGGAATTGTCGATCAGCACCGGCGAGCCGTTGTGCAATTTGATCTGGCCCGCGATGACGACCATGTCGCCGTTATTGACGCCCTTGAGCACGGCAACCTGATCGCCGCGCGTGGCACCGGTGGTGACGAAGGTTTGCCGTGCAGTCAATTGCCGCTTGCCGTCCGCTTGTCCGCCCTTGTTGTCAACGATGTAAACCGTGTCGCCATACGGATTGTAGGTGATCGCCGTCTGCGGCAGCGTGATGTAGTTTTGCGGCGCGCCGGTGGCGATGTCGATTGTTGCATACATACCGGGCAGCAGCTTGTGGTCCGGATTTTTCAAGGTCGCCCGCACCTGGACGTTGCGGGTGCTGGAATCGACTTTCGGGTTGATCGCCGAAATTGTTCCCGAAAAACTCTGATCCTTGAACGCATCGATCTTCACCGTCACCGTCTGGCCGATGCGCAACTGATCGACCGATTGCTGCGGCACGAAAAAATCCATGAAGATCGGATCGAGCGCCTGCAAGGTGACGATCGTGGTTCCGGCGCTGAGATATTGCCCGAGATCGACGGCGCGGATGCCGAGATGGCCGGCGAACGGCGCGCGCAACGTCTTCTTGTCGAGTACCGCCTGCTGCTCGGCGACTTGCGCGTTGGCGTTTTTCAGGTTCGCCGTGTCGGTGTCCAGGTTGGCTTGGCTGACCGCCTGGATCTTGAACTGCTTCAAATCGCGTTCATAGGTGATCTTGCTCAGCTCCGCCGTCGCCTGCAGCGACGTGAGCTTGGCGGCATCGTCATCGGCGCGCAGTTTCAAGAGCACCGCGCCCTCTTTGACGTCGTCGCCGGAATTGAACGAGATCGTATCGACCACGCCGGAGACTTCGAGCGAAAGATCGGCGCCCTTGACCGCGCGCAGGCTGCCGACCGCCTCGATTTGCGGCTGCCATTCGCTGTACGACGCTCTGGACGCCGACACCGTCTGCGGCGGCGCGGCCATCGAACTCATGAACTTTTTGATCATCGCCGCCTTGAACGCCTGGAATCCGAAGACTCCACCGAACACGATGGCGACCGCAATCAGCATGATCACCATGCGTTTGGTCATTGCTTGGGCTCCACCGCTACTCCGCGCGCACCGGCGACGAGATCAGTCGTCGTCGTGACGCCGCGATCCTCCGGGCTCAGCGGATTGGTTTCCACGTCGATGCGATTCCACCAGCCGCCGCCGAGCGCTTGAAAGAGCGCGGCGGTGTCGGCAAAGCGCGCGGCCTGCGCCTGTACCAACGCGAGCCGCGCCTGCGCGTAGGTTCGTTGTGAATTGAGCAGCGTCACGTAGGCGATGGCGCCGAGGCGATACTGGCCGCGCGCGAGATCGAGCGTCGCCGACGCCGCGCGCAACGCCGCCGCTTGCGCCTTCAGGGTCGCCGCATCCAATTGCAGCGCACGCAGCGCGTCGGCAACGTTCTGAAACGCTCCAAGCACAGTATTGCGATACTGCGCCTCGGCCTCGTCGTAGGCGGCCTTGGCGGCGCGTTCCTGATGCAACAGCGTAAAGCCGTCGAACAGAGTTTGCGTGCCGCTTGCTGCGGCGGTCCAGACGATCGTACTCGGCGAAAACAAGTTCGCCACTGTCGAACCGGCCGCCCCATACTCGCCGGTGAGAGTGAATTGCGGCAGCCTGGCGGCTATGGCCACGCCGATCTGCGCGCTCGCCTGATGCAGCTGTGCCTGCGCGGCGCGCACATCAGGCCGCTGCTCGACCAATTGCGACGGCAGGCTGAGCGGCAGAGCCGCGGGCAACCGCAACGACGCCAGCGTGAAATGGTCGTTCAGCGCGGCGTTGGGAAAGCGGCCGATCAACGCCAGGAGCACGTGGCGCTGCTGCTCCAGCTGCTTTTGCAGCGGCGGCAATGTCGCCTGCGTCGTCGCCACTTCGGATTCCTGCGTGAGCACGTCGGTTTTCGTCGCGGCGCCGACGTTGAACTGCTGGCGCACGACATCGAGCTGGTCGCTCTCCACTTTGATGATGTCGAGGGTCGCGGCGATCTGGCCGCGCAGCGACGCTTCCGCGACCGCGGCCGTCACCACGTTGGAGGTCAGCGTCAGGTAGGTCGCTTCAAGCTCGAAACGCTGATACTCGGCGAGCGCCGCCTCGGCTTCGACCTGCCGCCGTTGGCCGCCCCACACGTCGGGGGCATAAGAGACGTTCACGGTCGCTTCGAACAGATTGAAGATGAAGGGCGATCCGCCTTCACCGAACTCCGCCGGCGCGAATTGTTCGCGCGTCGCCGAACCATTGGCGCTCAAAGTAGGAAAGAGCTTGCCTCTCTGCGCATAGAGATTCTCTTTCGCCTGCCACAACGCCGCCTGCGCCGCCTGCAGGCTGGGATTGGCTTGCAATGCTTGGTCAATCAAACCGTTCATGTCCTTTGAGTGAAAAACCTTCCACCATTCGCCGGGAATGTCGCGTCCCGGCTCGAACTTCTGCGAGTCGCCCCCGGCCACACTGACCGACGCCGTGGCCGCCGGGTGGGCTTCGGGGGTGTAGCCAGCGGCCGCGGGCGCCAGAGGCGCCTTGAAGTCGGGACCCACAGCGCAGGCCGACAGCAGCAAGAGCGCGAACGTTCCGCCCATGACACGTGGAACGACACGTGGTGGAATGGCTCGTGGCGCCAAAAGGCCGCCACCGACCCGTTCTTCACGCTGCCATGCGCCCGGCACTTGACCGCGGCGCCCCCTGAACCGACAGAATTCAACCACCGAGTCATCCTCAAGACCCGGGAGACTAGTTATTTACTATCTGGTTAGTCAATAACTTGACTTTTTATGCTGTGGATGCCTAGGCTAGCTTTAATGACCGACATGGTGGAAACGCGGCCGGACACACGGCGTCGGCGCAAGGCGGAACGCCCGCAGGAGATTCTCGAGGCCGCTTTCGCCGAGTTCTCGCGCAATGGCTACGCCACGACCACGCTTGAGCGCATCGCCGAGCGCGCCGGCGTGACCAAAGGCACGATCTACGTCTACTTCGAGAACAAAGAACACCTGTTCATCTCCATGGTGCAGGAATTCACCAAGGGGGCGCAGGAAATCGTCCAGGAGATGTACGACACCCACGACGGTTCGACAGCCGATCTTCTGCGCGCGCAATTTTCCTTCATCTATCAGCACATTGTCGAAGACCGGCGCCGCCGCGAAGTGGTGCGCATGCTGATCGCCGAAGCATCGCGCTTCCCCAAGCTTGCCGACCGCTATTTCGACGAAATCCTGCGGCCGTGCCTCGATCGACTCAAACAGGCCATCCAGCGCGGCGTCGATCGCGGCGAGATCCGCAAGTCCTCGATCGTCGACTTACCGCAGGTGGTCATCGCACCGATCGCGCTGGTCGACCTTTGGCTGATGATGTTTGACAACCGCCAGCCGCTCGATCTGAAGGCTTATTTCGACGCTCACCTCGAAATGGTGCTCAACGGATTGCTGGCGAAGTAAGCGGGAGCGGCCGTTGCATCGCGTCTGGCGGGGATGCATCATTGGCGAAAATCGCAGTGATGCAACCAGATCGCGATTAAGGGAGCGGCCCTCATGCACGACATCGTCATTCGCGGCGGTACGATCATCGACGGTACCGGTAAAGCGGCCTTCTGCGGTGATGTCGCGATCGATGGCGGACGCATCGCCGGAATCGGTGGCAAGCAAGGCCCCGCCAAGCGTGAGATCGACGCGACCGGCCTGTTGGTCACGCCGGGCTGGGTCGACGTGCACACCCATTACGACGGCCAGGCGATGTGGGACCCTCTGATCTCGCCCTCGTGCTGGCACGGCGTGACCACGGTGATATTCGGCAATTGCGGCGTCGGCTTCGCGCCGGTGAAAAAAGAACACCGCGGCGCGCTGATGGATTTGATGGAGGGCGTCGAGGAGATTCCCAATCCGGTTCTCGCCGCCGGCCTGAACTGGGAATGGGAAACGTTCCCGCAATTCATGGATGAACTGGAGCGGCGACCGCGCGCGATCGATATCTGCGCGCAGGCCGCGCACTTGCCGACCCGCGTCTATGTCATGGGCGACCGCGCCATCCGCCGCGAGCCGGCGACGCCCGATGACATCGCCGAGATGCGCAGACTCACCATCGAGGCGTTGCGCACTGGCGCCTTCGGCTTCACCACCTCGCGCACCGATTCGCACAAGACGCCGGACGGCGAACACGTGCCGTCGCGTGATGCCGACGATCATGAGCTGCTCGGCATCGGTTCGGCGCTCGGCGTCACTGGCAGCGGCGCGTTCGGCATGAACTCAGATTTCGACGACGAGGAGTTCGAGCTGCGCTGGATCCGCAAGCAGGCGCGCGAAACCGGCCGTCCGGTCTGGTTTCTCCTCACCGACCGCTACGCCGATCCGCAGCGCTGGCGCCGTCTGATCAAGGCCGTGCACGGGATGCGCGCGCAAGGCCTGCCGGTGACCGCGCAGATGGCCGGCCGGCCGATCGGCGTGATGATGGGCATCGGCACGGCGCTCAACCCGTTCACCGTACGCCTGAGTTGTAAGAAGCTGGAGAGCCTGCCGATCGAGGAGCAGCGGCGGCGGCTGCGCGATCCCGCCATGCGCCGGCAAATTTTGTCCGAGACGCCGTCGGAAGCCGAGATCGGGAAGCTCGCCCAGTTCCGCCAGGTGGTCGCCAAGGCGTTCGATAAATTCTTCATCATGGGTAATCCGCCGGACTACGAGCCGGGCCCGGAAAAATCGGTCGCGGCGATCGCCAAACGCGAGGGCCGCACGCCCGAAGAAGTAGCCTACGATTACATCCTCGAAGACGGCCAGTATCTTTATTTCCCGGTGGTGAACTACGTCACCGGCGATCACGAGCCGATCCGCGAAATGCTCAACGACCCGGCGTGCCTGCTCGGCTTGAGCGACGGCGGCGCGCACTGCACCTCCATCGTCGATTCCGGCGTGCCGACCTACATGCTCACGCACTGGAGCCGCGACCGAAGCCGTGGACCGAAGCTGCCGCTGGAAATGTTGATCAGGCGGCAGACCGGCGACACCGCCGATTTCTTTGGCCTCAACGATCGCGGCCGCCTGGCGCCGGGATTGCGCGCCGACGTCAATTTGATCGATTACGGCCGGCTGCAGGTGCAGAAGCCAATTCTCGTGCACGACATGCCGGCAAGCGGCCGCCGTTTCGTGCAAAAGGTCAACGGCTATGAAATGACCATCGCGGCTGGCACGCCGATCTTTCAGAACGGCCAGCACACCGGCGCCTTGCCCGGCCGCCTCGTGCGCGCCGGCCGTGCCGGTGAGGAATTGCGCGCGGCCGAGTAATTGCCGACCTGATGCAACGCAGTCTGGCAAAAATCCTGACGACGCACGTCGGCAGCCTCCCCCTCCTCTCGGTTGAAAGGGGCATCGGCGCCGGCGACGCGTCGTCGCTTGCCGCGCAGGTCGCTGCCGTCGTCGCGCGGCAGCGCGAGACCGGACTCGATATCATCAACGAAGGCGAACACGCCAAAGGCGGCGATTGGCTCCGCTACATGCAGAAGCGGTTCGGCGGGTTTACCGAGATCGACGTGCCTGAAGGCAAGGCGCTGGTCGACCAAGGCAAGGACCGCGAGGAATTCGCCGACTTTTACAAATACGCCAATGAGCGCGGCACACTGTTCTATACGCCGGGCGCACAGATCGCGAAAAAGCGTCCGGTGCAGGCCTGCACCGGACCGGTGAACTATGTCGGCCAGGCCGAGCTTAAGAAGGAAATCGACGTCACCATTGCGACAGCGGGAACCGAGAACGTGTTTCTGACGTCGACCGCGCCGGCGAGCCTCGAAGTTTATCGGCCCAATCGCTACTACAAGAACGACGAGGAATATGTCTTCGCACTCGCTGAGGCGATGCGCGTGGAATATGAGGCTATTGTTGCGGCAGGATTGATCCTTCAGGTCGACGATGCCTGGTTGCCGGCGCTGTGGGACCGGATCGGCATGGCGATGGGACCAGACGCCTTCCGCGCCCGCAGCCGGATGCGCATCGAGGCGCTCAATCACGCGCTGCGGAATATCCCGGAAGACCGCGTGCGCTACCACCTGTGCTGGGGCAGCTGGCACGGCCCGCATGCTTACGACCTTGAACTCAAGCACATCGTCGACCTGATGCTCATGGTCAAGGCTCAAGCCTACCTGATCGAAGCCGCCAATGCCCGCCACGAGCACGAAGTCGCGCTGTGGGACAGCGTGAAGCTGCCGGACGGGAAAATTCTCATCCCTGGAATCGTTACCCATTCGACCGACGTGGTCGAGCACCCGGAGCTGGTGTCGCAGCGCCTGCAGCGCTATGCACGCCGCGTCGGCAGGGAAAATGTGGTCGCCGGCACCGATTGCGGCTTCGGCGGCCGCTCCCACCCGCAGATTGCCTGGGCAAAGCTGCGCGCGCTGGTCGAGGGCGCGGCGCTTGCAAGCAAAGCCCTGGGATTTCGCTAAATCCGGGGACTAAACACAGCCGTTGCAGTTGCGGAAAATCCGCGTCTGCCGTAAGCGGACGCCGACACGAAGCGCGCCATGCGTCTTAAAGCAGGCCGCGCGGGAGGGAAGAATAACGCCATGGCCGACAACAAAGTCGACGTCATCGATCTTATTGACCGTCACCCTGTCACGGGTTTTCAGATCGGCATTTTGATCCTCTGCATGCTGGTGGCGGCGCTCGACGGGTTCGACACGCAGGCGATCGGCTACACGGCGCCCGCCATTGCCGGAGTTCTGCACCTGCCGATGTCGCAATTCGGGCAGGTGGGGTCCGCGGGCTTGTTGGGCGCCGCGCTCGGCGCCCTGTCGTTTGGGCCGCTCGCCGATCTTTTTGGCCGCAAGTGGTTCATGGTCATTGCGATGATCGTTTTTGCGATCTTCAGCTACCTGACATCGCAATCGACCACGCTGAACGAATTGCTGGCTTATCGCGTCCTCGCCGGTCTCGGCCTGGGCGGCGTAACGCCGGCGTTTCTGGCGATGGGCGCCGAGCTTGCGCCGAAGCGGCTGCGCGACGTGTTCGTCACCGTGCTGTTCGCATCGTTTCCGGGTGGCGGCCTCATCGGCTCGCTCACCAGCGCCTGGGTTATTCCCGCATTCGGCTGGCGGTCGGTGTTCTACATCGGCGCTGTCGCGCCAATCATCATCGCCATCATTCTCACGATCTGGCTGCCGGAATCGATCCGCTTTCTGCTCGCGCGCGGCATTCGCCAGAACGAGGTGCGCCGGACGCTCGAACGCATCATGCCGGGGAAAGTGCCGGCGGGAGCCGAGCTGGTGGCGCCGCCCGATCCGGCGCGGGAAGGCGCGCCGGTGAAGCATCTGTTCACCGAGGGCCGCGCGGTTCCGACGGTGCTGCTGTGGGTGCCGTTTTTCATGGTGTTCATGGTTCTGGTCACGGTGACGTTCTGGACGCCGGCGGTGCTCCATTCGGTCGGCTTCTCGTTGTCGGCCGCGGCTTTGATCATCGGCCTGAACAATCTCGGCAGCCTCATTGCGAGCGCCACGTCAGGCTGGGCCGTGCACCGCGGCGGCGCGTTCCGCGTGCTCATTCCGGGTTTCATTCTGGGCGGTCTGTCGCTTGCCTGGTTCGGGCAAGCCACGTCTTCGGTGACGATACTGGGGATTGCGTCGTTCCTCGCCGGCTTTTTTGTCGGCGGCACCGGCACCGGCCTGATCGCGGTCGCCGCCGGCATGTATCCGACGGCGATCCGCTCGACCGGCATCGGCTGGGCCATGGGCATGGGCCGCGTCGGCCAGGTGTTCGGCCCGATCCTGACCGGCGTTCTGGTCGGGCTCGGCTATAAAGTCGGCGGCATTTTCTACGCCGCCGCCGTACCCTGCTTCATCGGCGCCGTATTTCTGGTTTTGCTGTATTTCGCGCGGCCGACGATGGAAGCCGACGCCGAAGGAAGCGTCGCGCCGGCAGAGTAGCGTTACTCGGGGGACGCAGCCGTTAGCGGGTGAATTTCTTGTACTTGATCCGCTGCGGAATGACGGTGTCCGTCCCCAACCGCCGCATCTTGTCTTTTTCGTAGTCCTGGAAGTTGCCCTCGAACCACTCGACGTGGCTGTCGCCCTCGAAGGCGAGGATGTGGGTGGCGATGCGGTCGAGGAACCAGCGGTCGTGGCTGATGATCACGGCGCAGCCGGCGAAATCCTCCAGCGCCTCCTCCAGCGCGCGTAGCGTGTCTACATCGAGATCGTTGGTCGGCTCGTCGAGCAGCAGCACGTTGGCGCCGGATTTGAGCATCTTGGCCAGATGCACGCGGTTGCGCTCGCCGCCCGAGAGCGAGCCGACCTTCTTCTGCTGGTCGGC
>JASHVN010000392.1 GCA_030044555.1 Xanthobacteraceae bacterium
GCTCGCCGAAGGCGTGCCGGCCGAAGTGGCGCAGCACCCGCAGGTGATCGAAGCCTATCTGGGCAATCCCAAGCTCGCCGCCGAGCTGCAGGGGAGCAGCGCGTGACTCCTGTTTGCGAGGCAACGATGCACGATCTCAACGGTATCCGCAGCGCAACTCCCTCTCCCCAGGGGGGAGAGGGTTGGGGTGAGGGGGGGCGAACGCGTGAGAATAAACTCCACCGTCAGCTCCCCCTCACCCTCGCTTCGCTCGACCTCTCCCCACCGGGGAGAGGTGAACGGAGAATCCGTCTCGTCAGGAGTGCGCAGTGATGAGAAAAAGCACAGTCCGGATCGGGCAGCTTTTATCGTCAGCGCCGCAATTGCGGCCAGCGACCCCCACCTCGATCCTCCCCCTTTCAGGGGGAGGAGGAAGCAAAGCTGGTGCCGCAGCAAGAACGCTCTTGACCCGAGCCGCTTGCGCTTCTCTCCCCCTGCAAGGGGGAGAGATAGAGTGGGGGTCTGCTGACTCGAAGAATTCGGTTGCGTTGGAGAAACATGATCGTCGGTGCCGTTATGTCTGAGGCGATCCTCCAAGTCGAAGCGCTGGAAGCCGGCTACGGCGAGGTGCAGGTGCTGTGGGGCGTCTCGCTCGCCGCGAGGCGCGGCCAGCTCACCGCCATCGTCGGCGCCAACGGCGCCGGCAAGACCACGACATTGCGGGCGATCGCCGGCACCATCGCGCCGTGGGGCGGACGCGTCCTGTTCGAGGGTGAAGACGTCACCCGGCTGTCGACCCACGAGAAAGCCGAGCGCGGCTTCGCCCTGGTGCCGGAAGGCCGGCAATTGTTCACCACCATGACGGTCGGCGAAAATCTCGAGCTTGGCGGTTTCCCCAGGCGCGCGGCGCACGGCTATGCCGAGCGTCTCGATCAGGTCTTCGCGCTGTTTCCGCGGCTCACCGAGCGCCAGCGGCAGTTCGCCGGCACGCTCTCGGGCGGCGAGCAGCAGATGGTGGCGATCGCGCGGGGGCTGATGTCCAATCCGGACATCCTCATCATCGACGAGATGTCCCTCGGGCTCGCCCCGGTGCTGGTCTATCAGCTCTTTCACACGCTGAAGAAACTCAAGGACGACGGGCTCACCATCCTGCTCGTCGAGCAGAACGTGCACCTGGCGCTGGCGGTGAGCGACTACGCCTACGTCATCGCCGAAGGAAAATTATTCACCGAGGGCGAGCCCAGTAAACTGTCCGCCATGCCGGAAATCCGCAAGGCGTATTTGGGGCTGTGACGCAGGCATCCACGTCTTTGCGAGCATCCACATCTTATAACACCGAGCCAAACAAAGACGTGGATGGCCGGAACAAGTCCGGCCATGACGGCCTCTGGAAAACCTGAAATCATCACGCTGCTGGCAGCGCGAGCGGTTTGGAATCCGTGCGCCATCATCGCCGACGCCGCCTTGTTGGGGACAACTTTTCTTTTTGCGGACGCGTGCGTAACGCGCTGGCATTATCGCCGCCCGGGGCGTTGAGTTCGAAAGTTGGGGAGCCATAAAAATGAAGAAGATCGCGCTGCTTGGCGTTGCTGCTGTGGTCTATCGAGTCCATCGCTGGCGAAATCGCATCATCGTCGCCATCAGGTCCATTCAGCGGGCTCTTACCATCGGATCAGTGGAGAAGAGCCTGCCGGCTCGCACCCGCAGATCACCTGCGACATGGTCCGCGCCTACGTGGCGCAGGTCGGCCTGGTGCAGGCCAAAGCTCTGGCGCAGTCGCACGGAATGACAGCAACGCAGGAACGCCAGGCGATCCGGTGCCTGGACAAGAAGGTCTGAGACCTTCCTGCGCGGGCTTGGACGCTTCCGCTAGAGCATTTTGCGAAAACGTTGAACCGTCATGGCCGGATCGGGATCCCAGCCGCGCGAGCGCGGCTGGGGACCCGTGTCCCGGCCATCCACGCCTTCCTTTCGCAAGAGACGTGGATGCCCGGCACAAGGTTTATACTCGGGCCGGCCGAAGGCCGGACCCGTGTGCCGGGCATGACGATGGAGAGAGCCGATTCAATCATTTTGCAAAATGATCTAGGTCACGATCAAAGACCGCCGTCGATCACAACGGCTGTCAAAGTTCTGCGGCCGGCGAAGCGGCTCTGTTTTGTTGTATTCATTTTCGTATTCATCTTCGTATTCATGGCGCACCGCACAACGGCGCGCTTCTTTTTTTGGACCGAGGCGTCGCGTTTTTTTCTGTGGATCACCCGCGCGGCGCCTCCCATTAGCGCCGACTCAGTTCATCCTTAGCGCACTGAGCTTCGTCGCAATCCGGCTCTCATCATGGGGGAGGCCGTGCATCGCACCGGCATAGCTTTCAGCATCGTTGTTTTCTTTTCCGCCACATCAGCCTCAGCCGCGGACTTGCCAGCGCGCAAGCCCGGGCTTTGGCAGATCACGATCGCGGGCGCACATTCCATGAAGGTCAGACAGTGCTCCGATGCCGCCAGCGATGAAACCATCTTTCAGACCGGCATCGGCCTCTCCAACAATTGCGGCAAGCCCCAGGTGCAGGAATCCGACAACACGATCACCATCGATTCTGTTTGCAAATCGGAGGGCAAATCGGGGGACAAATCCGCGGGCAAGTCGGCCGCGAAGTCCACGGCCTCACACATCGTCATCACCGGCAGCCTGGAAAGCAAATACACCATGACGATGACCGGGCAGGCGCCGGGGAAGACCATGACGCTCTATGCGGAGTGGCTCGGTCCCTGCGGAGCAGGCCAGAAACCGGGCGACGTGATCATGCCGGACGGCGTGAAGATCAATCTTCTCTCTGCCGAAAAGCGCTAGCGCTGGATCCCGAAAAAGCTTGTCCTCGGCGCCGCCCGGCAGCAGCAACGATATTGCGGCGTTGTGTCCGGCGCGGAACCTGTAGAAGTCGACGCGCCAGTCTGAGGGCTCCGGCAATATGTCGAGATCGGCTTCATGGAATGGCTTGCGGCACAGCCACCAGATTGCCGCCGCCACTATCAGGCACGCGCCAAGGGGCTCAGGCACGAAGAACGCGCCCAATGTTGCAAGCGCGAGCGGCGACTTTATCTCGCGTAATGTTGGCCTGACCACCGACGCCCCCGTTGAGCGAGAGGCGACGTTAACAAAGTCTTAACCGTCGGCGCGGGCATCCCGGCGGTTTGGTTAACGCGCGGCCTGTGCCGCTGTGCGCTTGAGCGACTTACCCGTGGCCCGAGGCGCGGCGCTGCCGGAACGCTACGGCATCGCCGATGCAAAGAAGCCGCGATGATTCTGACTCGTCACGCCCGGCCTTGTGCCGGGCGTGACGATTCCGGTCACGGCATGATTTGCGAATCTCGGCCGGAGGTCACCAGGCGTGGTACGCACCATGGTTCAAGACCGAAGCGAAAATCCTCACGAAATCAAGCACAAGTCTCCTTAGAAGGGACAATACTTGACGATTGTCGCCGGCCGGGTAGAAGCACGAGGCTCGCTCGCCGCAGGGCGCTTTCCGGATGCGATCTTGAGAGCGGAGCGAGCGCGGAAGCCCGCGCGCGGTCTCGCACACCGCTCCCGGGCGGCTTTGGGACCCCGCCCGGCTGGCACT
>JASHVN010000393.1 GCA_030044555.1 Xanthobacteraceae bacterium
GACGGTGCATTCCGGGTCGGTCATTCAATTCTCTTCGAACCGTAGCTACACGAGCGCAAGGGGTCACGGGCACTAATTGCGCCAGCAAGCCAAGACTATCAGCATATCGCCCATTGCTCCGATCAGTGCTCTCCGCGCCGCGCCATCGCTTCGACTAAGTAAGGTGAGCGTACCTAAACGGACGATACCGTCTTCGCGGTGCATTGCGTCTGCGCGCCAGGGCAAAGAAGGGTTATTAGCGGACATCAGCGACACGAAAGTGTAAAACGCGAAGCTTTGATCTGTTCATTCGATCGGGTAGTCGGCAAGAGACACTGGAGCGGTCCGAAGATCCTTTCAAAATACATGACGCCGGCAGTGGATTCACCCGCTCCTCGACGGCAACGGCCGCGTCACCCGAATGTTTTCTCACACGTGGTTGCGCGAACTGAGCATCGGCTCCGATCTGTGGGCGGTATCGCGCGGTGTGGTGCCGCAAGTCGATCAAACAAAAAGATGCTGATGGCCGCCGATGAGCCACGCCGCGGCGATCTCGACGGCCGCGGCAACACACGACAGCCTTGGGGCCTATTGGGATGCCACATCATCGTGACTTCGCCGAAAGTGGTGCGCCCCTTTCGCGACGACCACGACGACCGCGGCGGATCATTCCGAATTCGCATCCGAGGAAATCCCAGATCCAGCCGCATCAGCTTGTGGGTCTAATTCTCCGGAGGAATGCGGGCGTCGTGGATTACCGCGGCCCACTTGTCGATGTCGGCCACGATAAAGTCTTTGAATTGCTTTGGCGACATCGCGTTCGGGGTGCTGCCAAGAGCGGCCATTTGCGCCTTCACTCCAGGATCAGCGAGGGCCGCGTTGACGCCCTTGTTGAGCTTGGCAACGATCTCGTCGGACGTCCCTTTCGGCGCAGCGATGCCCTGCCAGGTGTCGGCCTCGAAGCCACGCACCGTCTCGGCGACGGTCGGCACGTCCGGCAGTACAGGTGAGCGCTTTGCGCTGGTCACCGCCAGTGCGCGCACCTTGCCGGCTTTTATCACGGCCAGCGATTCGGGCAGCGGGCTGAAATAGACTTGGATCTGTCCGCCCATCAGATCGGTGATCGCCGGGGCGCCGCCGTGATAGGGAACGTAGACCATCTGGGTGCCAGTCTTCAGCATGAAGAATGCGCCCGTGATGTGTTGCGGCGAACCGTTGCCCGATGTCGCCATGCTGATCTTGCCTGGATTAGCCTTCACATAGGCGATGAATTCGGGAACGGTCTTGGCCGGCACCGACAGATTCACTTCCATCACCAGCGGAAAACTGGAGATCATCGCGACAGGGACGATGTCACGGGGAATGTGGAACGACAGATTGGTGTACAACGTTTCGTTGACCGATACCGAACTCGGCATGAGGAGCAGGGTGTAGCCGTCCGCGGGTGCTCGCACCACGTATTCGACGCCAAGATTAGTGGCTGCGCCCGGCTTATTCTCTATGATGAATGACTGCCCCATATGCTCGGACAGGTATTTTCCGATCAGCCGGGCGTGAATATCGAGTGCGCCGCCGGGCGGCACCGGTACGATGATACGCACCGGACGCGTCGGATAGTCGAGCGCCGAGGCTGTCCCGATGCTGCCCGAAAGCGCAGCCGCGCCGGCCGAAAGCTGCAGGACTGTTCTTCGAGTCAAAGTCTTGTTTGTCAGATTCACCGTTTCCACCCTGTGACTATTGTGCCGCCGCCGATACCTGCCTTGGCAAGTCGGGTCAAGTCGCGCTTCGCCGCAGATGGCCCGGCCCCCTTTACGTGTGTCGAGCGGCGGCAAATTCAGCGCCCGTTCCACCAGCCCCGTCGCGCGTTTCGTCTTCGCAGTCGGGATCAGGTTCGCCGACCGCATCGACCAACTCGATCTCGTCAGCGGTCATGCCCGCATCCTCGGCGAGACGCTTGATCTGCTCGATCTCTTCATCCTTCAGGTAAGTCTTCTGCGGCAGCTCCTTCCGCGAGCACTCACTGATAAGGAGATCATCATTTCCTTATCAGTCGCGTAGCGTAGGCCAACATAAGCCAATTGTCGGAAAGGGATATCGTGCGCCCTCGCTAAAACTGACAAAGTACAAGGCCGCCTAATTATCCCAACAGCAAGCGATCAAAAGGGTTCGACTAAACCGGTCTCCGCGCTATCCAATTGAGTCTCCGCCCAAGAAATTCGGATATTGAAAATTCGGGATCGGAGACCGACCCAGAAAATTGCCAGTGTCGCGTCGGCCAGGTGCCGCTTTCGGCTTTGGAGACCTGCGATAGGCCGCCAGGAGGCGGAACTGTCGGGCCTTTTTCCCGGAAGGTGAAAATGACCGGTGGAGACCGGACTGGCTGGCTGCCCCGGGAGGATTCGAACTCGCAGATGTCGAATTCGAACCCAGTCCCCGACGAAAAAACCTGGAAATCGGGTCCAAAAATCAGGAAATGGGTCCCGTTACCCCCAAAAGCTGACATTGGCGCATTGCGGCTGATGTTCGCAACGTGCCAAACCGGACGTGAACTGTTGCAGCGAAATTATCCGTACCGAGCCAGAAGCGGACGCCGGCTTACGGCTAGGTTCGGCCGGAATAACCGAGATGCGTATCGCGGAAGGCCGTTGTGTATTTGAGTCCGTAGCCGAGTGCGCGATCAGCGCCAATATGAACGACCCAAATCGTGCCAACCGCAAGGAGGAGCATATTGTCGAATAGCGCGGCCCCAAAAAGAAAGAGAACCGGGAAGGTGAGCGTGTGCATAAGATTATAGATCACCGCGCCGACGCTGGGGTTGATCAGGTAACCCAACACGCTCACGTCGGGAACGAGGATCAGCGCCGCAAATAACCACCAGGGATAGCCGCTGTGCGCGTAGCAGATGAGCGCCAGGGATGCGTAGGCCAGCCCTTCAATTCGCAGTAGCAGCCGCGGTCCGCCGTGGACGAGTCCTTGCTGCGAGACTCTGGAATGCGACGTGCCAGAAACGGACATGATCGTAGCTTCAGAAGGTGGAATAGTTCGGCCGATCAATGTCCAGAATTAGATCTTGCTCGCCTTGGCCGCCACAGGTGGTCATCAACTTTGCGCAACTTTCGCAACCGCGCACGGAAGCCGAGCTTGTGTGGTGAGGAAGACTTGTGTCGCGGGGAGTTCCGACATGGGCGTTGTCGGCGCCGCCGCCGCGTGCGGATGTGGTGGTCATCGAGACCACTTATGGCGATCGACTCCACAAGCCGATGGATGCGTCGATCGACGAGCTCTACGGCGCGATTTCCGACACGCTTGGGCGCGGCGGCAACGTCGTCATCCCGACGTTTGCCCTGGAGCGGGCGCAGGAGCTTCCTCTTTCTGCTCAACCAGGGCATTGAAGAGAGCCGATTGATGCCGTCAATGCAGATCTTTCTCGATTCGCCCATGGCAATTTCAGCGACCGAGATCTTTGCGCGTTACCGCGATGACTTGCAGCCCAAAGCCGCCGGGCTGTTTCGGGAGGGCCACGACCCGTTGGCGCTGCCCGGCCTGCACTTCAGCCGGCGAAGGGTGGAGTCGATAGCGCTGAACACAGTGCGCGGCGGCGCGACCATCATGGCAGGGTCCGGCATGGCGACGGGGGGACGGGTGCGTCACCATCTCAAACACAACATTTCGCGCCAAGAGTGCAGCGTGATTTTCGTCGGCTTTGCCGCTAAGGGAACGCTGGCGAGACATGGCCAAAATCCGGTGCACATTCTCGGCGATGATTTCCCGGTCAGAGCCAGGATCTACACGTTGAACGGGTTCTCGGCTCATGCCGATCAGGCCGGGCTGCTTAAATGGCACGGTCATACCGGCGCGGCGCGCACGTTCCTGACCCATGGGGAGGCGGACGCCATGCAGGCGCTGGCGTCCCGGCTTGGCAAAACGCAGGTGGAAATGCCTGCGCTTAATCAGAGCTTCGATCTATAGCAAAGCCGTACTTTAGCGCGCCTGCTGGCTCAATGGCCGCCTCAGATAACCCGACCTCATCGATTTCTCGAGACGCTGGGGGGCAACCTGGGCATCGCTTGCTTAAAGTTGTGGCCCGCCCTTCCAACACCGAGGAGTTCGCCTATGTGCCGGTCCGGCCGCCCCGCGATCGCTGCGATCCCGCCTTCCTTTCGTCATAGCCTGATGACGTCATGCGACATCATCCACTGGGCGGTTGCCTGTCTCCTTTGCGATTTGAGTAAAGCGGTTGCGAGGTCGGTATGCGTTCCGTACAGAGCCTGCGTTCGAGTAACCGGCACGACCAGAATGAAGTCTGGGCGCCGGATCTGAATGATACCGGAGAGCCATTAGCCGACGATCGCTTCGCAGAGCGATCGAGGTACGATGCTCGCACGCGCTGGCACAATTCCAGCGCGTTCAACCGCAGCTCCAGGAATGAAGGCAATCAGTTTGCGAGCAAAGGTCCGGGCATCGGCAAACGAATGTTGCGCGCGATTTTGCGCGTTTCTTTGGCCATCCTGGTCGGGGTTGTTGGTACGCTTTCTTGGCAATCTTACGGTGACGAGGCAAGGGAAACGGTCCGGAGTATGGCGCCGTCGCTGGACTGGTTGATCCCTCCCCCGATGCCGAAGTCACCCGCCGGCGATGAACGTTCGGCGGATTTGGCAGGGCAACTGAAGCCAATGGCGCTTGATCTCGCCGTTATACGCAAAGGAGTTGAGCAACTCGCCGCCAATCAGGAGCAACTCGCGGCCAAGGACGGCGCGATAGCGCAGAACATCACAGCACTGCAGGCGCTCGGGCGAGAGCTCGCAGATAGGATTTCCTCCTTGCCGGCGCCTAAAACCGCCCACCTCGCGCCGCGCCGCGCCCCCGAACATCCGGCGCAGCCTTCGAACGTCCAGTGAGCTTCGGCGCCAAGGGCTTCAGAGTTGATCGGCCCGACGATTTTGGCGAGATCGATAAGGCGCTTGTGGTCGAGAACGGCCCAGTGATCGTCAACGTCCACATCAACGGAGACGTCGAACTTCCCGTCAGTTGGGAAATTGCGCAGCATCTCGAAAATACCGGCGAGTGAAGTACTCGGGGCAAAAACTGGGCGGCTGCTGTCTTGAGCAGCCGCCTGTCGAGCCAAGCTATTTGATCGACGCCAAGTCGGTGGACCAGACCGCTGCCGAGCAGCAATTCGGTTGCTTCCGGGGGCAAGCAAACATAACCAGACGGGGTTGGCTGGGGGCGGGAGGAATCGAGCCTCCGATTGTCGGAATCAAAATTGGCAATTACCCGTGACGGCTGCCGACGAAGAGCGCTCCGCTTCGAGATACCTTAGTCTCGACTGCGGCCTTCAGTGACGGCGGCCAGTGACGTAGCTTACAACCCCCGCGCGCCACATTTTTGCGCAGAGTCAGCCTTATGCGTTAGGCGCCGGCCGCAGAGTCAGGCTTATGGGTGATTTGGTACAAACTTATGCGTTAGGACGGCGGGGCCAGCCGCTGATTTCTCGACAGATTTTTCACTGCCGGAGTCAGACTTATGCGTTGCCCGACACCGTTCCCCCCTTCGAAGGGCGGCATCACTCATCCGTCATCCTGAGGTGGCCGCGAAGCGGCGCTCGAAGGATGCTGCGCAAGCGCCTTGGCCGCTCATCCTTCGAGGCTCGCTTCGCTCGCACCTCAGGATGACGGACAACTAAGCCCTCTCACCGCCCTTCGGGCGGTCCCCCTCCCCGCTTTCGCGGGCGGGATGAAGAACCAATCAAAACAAATCGAAGTACTCGTTATGCTCCCATGCCGTCACATCGTTTGTCGTCTCGGCCTCGCCGGCTTCAGTCTGGAAGCGCTTAAGCTCGGCCGTCTTGAGGCGAATGAAATAATCGACGAAGGCGTCGCCGAAGGCTTTGCGGAACATGTCGCCGGCGCGCAGCGCAGCGAGCGCCTCGCCCAAATCCTTCGGCAGCATCGCCGCTTTGGTCTCGTAGGGCGTATCGGCGGAAGGGCCGGGATCGCGCCGGCGCGCGATGCCGTCGAGGCCGGCGTGAATCTGCGCCGCCATGTACAAATAAGGATTGGCGGCGGGCTCGCCGACGCGATTTTCCAGATGCGTCGCGGCGTCGCCGGGCGCGCCGAGCAGGCGCACCATGACGCCGCGATTGTCGCGCGCCCAGATGGCGCGGTCCGGCGCGAGCGTATAGGCGCGGTAGCGCCTGTAGCCATTCACGGTCGGCGCGGTGAAAGCGGCGCCGGCCTGCGCATGAGTGAGAAGCCCGCCGAGGAAATGTAGGCCGGTGCGCGAGAGCCCATCGCGCTCGGTGCCCACGAAAGCGTTGATGCGGCGCCGCGTGTCGATCAGCGACATATGCAGATGCCAGCCCGAGGAGAACAGATTGGGCAGCCCCGGCCGGCACATGAAGCTCGCCAACAGGCCGTGGCGCCGCGCGATCTGCTTGGTGGCGGCGCGAAACAGAATCATCGTGTCGGCGGCATCGAGGCCGAGCTGCGGGCGGAAGGTGAACTCGCACTGGCTGGGACCGAGTTCGATCTCGAGCGAGCGCAGCGGCAGGCCGAGTGCCGCGATGCCGCGGCGGATCGGCTCCAGCGCCGCATCGAGCTGATCGAAGCGGCTCTCGGTGAGGTATTGGTAGCCCTGATTGAGCAGGCTCACCTCGGGCGCCACCGGCGGCCAAGAGGCGTCGGCCGGCGCGAGCCGCGGGTTCTCCAGCCGGAACAGATGAAACTCGACTTCGAGCCCGGCAAGGAAATCGAAGCCGTTCAGCTTGAGCCGCTCCAGCGCGTCGCGCAAAACCTGCCGTGTCGAAAACGGCACCGGCTTGCCGTTGGTGAAATAGATGTCGCAGAGCACCCAGCCGGTGTTTGGCGCACCGTTGCCGGAGGGCCACGGCAGCACGCGGAACGTCGCCGGATCCGCCACCATGACGAAATCGCCCCCGCCCTGCATCTCCGCCATGCCGAAGCCGCCGCCCGGCGTGAACACCGGAAAGGCGGTCTTGTGCGCGGTGTCCTTGGCAAGAAGCGTCGTCGTCATGGTGACGCCCGAGCGCATCAGCGCCGGCGCATC
>JASHVN010000394.1 GCA_030044555.1 Xanthobacteraceae bacterium
CGCCGCGAGCGGCAAGTGTCCTTCTCCGCACAACAGGCCGGACGTCGCGTCAAGCCCGACCCAGCCCGCGCCGGGCAGATAAACTTCAGCCCAGGCATGCAAGTTGGCAAAATCCTCCGCTACACCGGCCGCGCTCTCAAGCGGCTTAACGTCAGACCGCAATTGGATCAGATAACCGGAAACGAAGCGCGCCGGCAGATCAATGTGGCGCAGAATCTGTACCATCAGCCACGCGGTATCGCGGCACGAGCCCGCACGCGAAGCCAACGTCTCCTCGGGCGTCTGCACGCCGGGCTCCATGCGAACCACGTAACGGATCGTGCGCTGCAGGCGCTGATTGAGATCGACCAGAAAATCGACGGTGTTGCGCTTCTCGCGCGCGATCGATTGCAGAAATTCGGTCAGGCGCGGCCCGGCCGGCTCGGGCTGGGCAAAAGCCGCCAAGTCCTCGTGCAGTTCGGCCGGAAATTCGAACGGCCAGTTTTCTGCATACGGTTCGACGAAGAAATCGAACGGATTGATCACCTCCATGTCGGCGATCAAATCGACGTCAATCGAAAACTCTTGGGTTTTTTCCGGAAAGACGTAACGCGCTAGCCAATTGCCGTGCGGATCCTGCTGCCAGTTGACGAAATGCTGCTCAGGCTTCACCGCGATCGCGTAACTCGCAATGCGGGTGCGGCAGTGCGGGCCGGGGCGAAGCCGCACCACCTGCGGTCCCAGGCCGACCAGCCGGTCGTAGGCGTAGCGCGTAGAGTGATGAAGCCCGACGAGGATAGACATGCTTTCGCCTTGCAGGCTTGGCCAACTCTGTCGCCACTTCCATGCAATTTCCGGACCGTGGTCAAGCGAATCCGGCAGAGCGGCCAGCTTTGGCGGGTGAGGTCTTCGATGCTAGTCTCGCCGCAAATACGCGCAAGGCGCGACCGAGGGAGGATTCGATGAAGCAATTGATCAAGGACTATCTCGATCAAGGCCTGTCGCGCCGGCAATTGGTTTCTGGATTGAGCGCGTTCGGCATGAGCACGGTGGCCGCCAAGGCCGTGGCGCAAAACTTGGCGCCGCTCGGTCCAGGCGCCGGGCAAGCAGCGAGCCCGCCGCAAGCCCCCTCTGCAGTGCGCGAAATCGAGGGCAATGGCGGCAAGTTGTTCGTCGAGCAACTCAAATCTGCCGGCGTCGAGTACATTTTCTTCAATCCGTCGACCGGCGATCATCCGATTTTTGATGCACTGGTCGACCTGCCCGAAATCAAGATCATCAAGGGCATCCAGGAAGGCGCCGTCACCGCCATGGCCGACGGCTATGCGCGCGCTTCGGGACGCACCGGAATCGTGGTCGTCGCCAATATCGGATTGCCCAATGCGATGACGCAGATGGTCAATACGTTCAAGGACCAGATCCCGATGCTGGTTGCGGTCGCTTCGGTCGGTCAGAACGAGCTTGGCCGCGATCAATGGCAGGAGGTCGACCACCACGAACTGATGACCGAACCGATCACCAAATGGTTCTGGCAGGCGCAGTCGACCGAAGCGATGGCGGAGACCACGCGGCGCGCTCTGAAGTTTGCCTCCACGCCGCCCTGCGGACCGGTGTTCCTGTCGCTGCCGACCAATACGCTCGAGCAACACGCCAAGACGCAAGTCTGGGAACGCAGTAAATTCGATGTCCCGATGCGTATCCGCCCCGACAAGGAAGACGTCGAGAAAGCGGCGCGCATGCTCATCGAAGCAAAAAATCCGCTGCTCAGCGTCGGCGACGAGATCACCTGGTGCCGCGGTGAGAAAGAGCTGATCGAACTTGCCGAACTCCTCGGTGCGCCGGTTGCCGGCGAGGCAGGATCGCTCGGCTATTGGTCGAAGCCGTTTCCGACGCGACATCCGCTGTACATCGGCACCGTGCTGCGCACCATGCGGTTTCCCGGCAAGCCTGACGTGCTGCTCAACCTCGGCAATCGCTGGGGCGAGAACGCTTCGCCGGGCACCAAGCTGATCTCGATCCGGCTAGACCCGACGAGCTTGGCGCGCGAAGCGCCAGTCGATCTCGCCATGGTCGCCGACCTGAAACTGGCCATGGCTGATCTCAGCGCAGCGATCCGCAGCATGGCGACCGCATCTCTGCTCAAGGACATCGCCAATAAGCGCGCCGAACGCGCACGCGCCTATGCGGCGCAGATGCAGCAGGAACGCGAGGCGATCGCCCATGCGCTCACCGACTCGACGCCGATCAGCATGGAGCGGCTCGGGCTCGAGCTGGAAAAGAATCTCGACCGCGACACATGCTATGTCGCCGATGTGGATTCCGGAAAGACCATGGACCCGCTCATGGCCTTCGGCGGCGGCGACAAGCAATATTTCGGCACCGGGCCCAACGTGCTCGGCTGGGGCATGGCGGCCGGCTTCGGCGTCAAGCTGGCGCGGCCCGACGTTCCCGTCGTCTCCGTTGTCGGCGACGGCAGCTTTCTGTTCTCCGGACCGCAACCGCTCTGGAGCATGGCGCGCTATAAGGCGCCGGTCACCGTCATCGTGCTCAACAATCACAGCTACAACAACGAGCGCAACCGCATCTGGAACGGCGCCGGCCGGCAATTCGAAGCTGCCCGCGACATGACGTGCTACAATGGCAGCCCCGACGTGGATTTCGCCAAGACCGCGGAGGCGTTCGGCGTAGAAGGCGAGACCGTCAAGGAGCCCGCATCGCTCGCCGGTGCGTTCTCGCGCGCCAAGGCGGCGATGGTGGAAGGCCGACCTTATCTGCTCGACATCCATATCAAACGCGAAGGGCTCGGCGCGGTGTCGGACTGGTATCCGCCCTACTCGATCGCCGATCTGCGGACCCGGAAGGTGTAATCATGTCCATCACGTCGGCGCGCGGCGTCGCGTTTGCATCTGCGGTGGCGGTCATTGCCTTGGCCTCACAGGCCCAAGCGCAGCAAAACAACAACCCGTTGCCGCCGGGCGACGGCCGCGACATTGTCTCGGTCGCGTGCTCACAGTGCCATTATCTCGGAACGATCGCGAAAATCCGCGACGGTGCCGCCGGCTGGCGCGTGTATGTCAGCAACATGGTGCTGCGCGGCGCACAATTGACCCCGGCGGAGGTCGATAAGGTCGTCAATTACCTGGCGACCAATCTCGGACCGGGGATCAATCTGCCTCCGCCAAGGCCTGTCGCTCTCCCCGACGGCAGCGGCAAGCAATTGGTCGAGACACGTTGCGCGCTGTGTCACGACCTGGAACGCGTTGCTGCCGTTAAGCGCAAGAAGCAGGACTGGACGCCCATCGTTGCCAACATGGCGGCCTGGGGCGCTCCCGTGACGGCCGACGAAGCCAAGACCATCACCAATTATCTCGCCGCCAATTTCGGCGACTGAGGAAGTGCCAACTCACTCCTGGCCCAGAGCGTTGAACGCTTGGGGAAATCCCTTGAATGAAAGCGGGATGGCGACGTCCTGACCGTTGGCGCTTTTGAACGTCATCTTGCCTGCTGCAGTGGCGGAGATGAATTTTCTGATGACGTCCTCTTTGAGTTCGAATTCGGCGAAACACCCGACCGGCAGGCAGTGATCGAACGGCACCGTCAAACCCGGGTCGGACGCGCTCACTTGAACACGAAGGTTGGTTCGGAACGAAACGTTGACCGGCACCTGCACGCTGAACCTGAACGGCTGTGCCTTCGCGGGCCGCGTAATGGCGGCGCGCGATAGCGGGATATTCTTGCCCTGCACTTCGGTGACTTGCGCGATGTCGCAGATTTTTTGCGGCGGCGGGCCGGCCGTGTTCTGGCATTGCAGCACCCAGTCCCCGTAGGTCGCGGTCGTGCTTTGCTGGGCGGCAGCTTTGCCTGCTCCAGGCAAGCTCAGCCCAACAACGAGAAGCCATACCCGTAGCGAGCCGACTTCGCGCATGCGCACGCTCCACCTGCAACACCTGCGTCGCCAATGCAGATATGAGCGACGCAATCGCGGCGCTGCTCTTAGCATCGGCCCGCCGCCGACAAAAGAGGACGCCAGCTCCGCCGCGACCGGCTGCGCACGCAAAGGTGCATTTACCGCCCTGTTATTCCGTGGCACAGTCCTTGCGCCGCAGAACCGGCGTCGACCTCATTCGCTTGCGATGGATTGAGCCGATGGACGCCAACATGGATGCGAGAACGCGCGAGGCCAAAGCGCATGATATGCGCGGCGAAATCCGCGACGACGCAGAAGCCGTCTATCTGATGGATCATCCGGATTCGGATGAGAAGATCCCGACGCTCGACATTGCGCCTTATCTCGCCGGCCAGTCGGGCGGGCGCGAGGCCGCCGCCAAATTGCGCGAGATCAGCACGACGATCGGCTTCTTCTATCTCAAGGGTCACGGCATCCCCGAAGATCTGATCGATCGCGTTTTCGAGCAATCGCGGTGCTTTCACGCTCTGCCCGCCGAGGCCAAGGCGAAAATCCCCTACTTCGAGACCGGCAGCTTCAGGTCGGGCTATCAGCCCTGCTTCAAGGACGAGTATCAGCGCACCAACATCAACATCATCGCCGATGCCAAACCCAACCTCGTTGCCAAATTTTCCATCAATCGGGAAGGTGGCTCTGGCGGACTAAGCATGAGCGACGAGGCGCGCCGTGCACGGATAAATGTCTGGCCGGAGAACCTACCAGGCTTTCAGGAAACGCTTCTCGACTACCACGGCCGCATCGAAAAGTTGGGGCGGCAGTTTCTGCCGCTCTGGGCGACGTCGCTTGAGCTCCCGCTGGACTATTTCGACAAGTTTTTCGCCACGCCGCATCTGACGATGAGTCTGTTGTACTACCCGCCGCAAAAGGAAATCGGCGGCCGCCAGTACGGAATCGCGCCTCATACCGACAACGCGATGATGACGTTCCTGGCGCAGAAGGACATTCCCGGGCTCGCCGTGCGCATGCCGTCGGGCCACTGGCGCGCGGTCGATGTCGTGCCCGGCACGCTTTTGGTAAACACGGGCAATCTGCTCGTACGCTGGACCAACGACGAATATCTGTCGACCAAGCACCGCGTGATCAACACCAACACTGTCGACCGTTACTCGATTCCGGTGTTTTTCGGCCCGAGCGGCGACGCGTTGATCGAGGTGCTGCCGACCTGCCAAAACCCCAAGCGGCCGCCACTCTACGAGCCGCTGACCTATTTGCAGCTCCGCGAGTGGTATTACGGCCCGCGCGGGGGGTGATATCGCCGATCGCCGCCGCGGCAAATCTGACTGAAGAGCTTCACAACGCTTTGAGGTGACGGATCGGCGCGCCCGGCGTGAGCGCTTCCGCGCCAGCGACGATGGCGTTGGCGTCGATGCCGTGGTGGCGATAGAGGTCCTGGATCGAACCGGTCTGGCCAAAATGCTCGACGCCGAGCGCCCGGACACGGTGACCGCCCACGGCGCCGAGCCAGGCGAGCGTTGCCGGATGACCGTCGAGCACCGTGACGATGCCGCAGTGCGGCGGCAGATCGGCGAACAGCCGCTCAATATGCGAGCGCGCATGCACGAGACCGCGCTCGCGCGCCCGCATCGCTGCAGTCCAGCCGGCATTGAGCCGGTCCGCCGAAGTGACGGCAAGGAGGCCGACATCGCGGCGGTCTTCGGCCATGAACCCTATCGCCTGAATGGCCTCCGGCGCGACGGCGCCCGTATAGGCGACGATCACCTGACAATTCGGTCCGGGTGGACGCAGCCAATAGGCGCCGTCAACGATGGATTGGCGCAACATTGGCGTCATCGGCCGCTGGATCTGTTCGATCGGCCGCGTCGACAATCGCAAATAAATCGAGCCGCCGGTTTCGTCGCGCAGCCAATTGCGCTCAGAGACCTCGCCGCCATCGCCGCCGGCTTTCTGAATGTAATCGAGCGCGAAGGCGAGGATGACCGCAAGCTCGTCGACGAAAGCCGGCTCGAAGGCGGCAAGGCCGTCCTGCGCCATGCCGATCAGCGGTTCGGCGATGGACTGATGCGCGCCACCTTCGGGCGCCAGCGTTACGCCCGACGGCGTCGCCACCAGAATGAAGCGGGCGTCCTGATAACAAGCGTAGTTGAGCGCATCGAGGCCGCGGGCGATGAACGGATCGTAGAGCGTGCCGATGGGAATGAGCCGCTCGCCGTTGATCGTGTGCGACAGGCCGAGCGCCGACAACAGGATGAAGAGGTTGTTCTCGGCGATGCCCAGCTCGATGTGCTGGCCCTTTGCAGAGAAATCCCAGTTGAACGTCGACGGGATGCGCTCGCTGCGAAACGTGTCTGCGAGGGCCTGGCGCGCGAACAGCCCGCGGCGGTTCACCCAGGCGCCGAGATTGGTCGAAACGGTCACGTCCGGCGATGTCGTGACGATGCGGTCGGCCATTTCCGATTCTTCCCGCGCCAGTTCGTTGAGCAGCGCGCCGAACCCGGTCTGCGTCGACATTTCCGCTTGGATGGTGACGGCGAGCTGATCCGGCGCCGCAAAGCACGGCGCGGTGAGCCGGCGCGCGCCTCCGGCGGCAAACGGCACGCGATCGAGAAAGTTCTGCAGCTTTTGCGGCTCCTGCCGCAAGCCTTCGAAACGGTCCCATTCGCGGCCGGGGCGGATGTTCATCGCCTGGCGGAAATTCTCCATCTGCGCCGGCGTCATCAGCCCGGCGTGATTGTCCTTATGCCCGGCGAACGGCAATCCGTAGCCTTTGATCGTGTAACAGATGAGACAGACGGGCCGATCGTGATCGATATTGCCGAAAGCCTCGAGCAACGTCGGCAGATCGTGGCCCGCAAGATTGGTCATCAGCCGCGCCAGCTCATCGTCGGAGCGCGACTCGATCAGTTTGCTGACCGGGCCTTGATCGCCAAGATTATCGTTGAGGTGCTTGCGCCACGCCGCGCCGCCCTGAAACACCAGCGCCGAATAAAGCTGGTTCGGACAATTATCGATCCATTCCCGCAACGTCTCGCCGCCGGGTTCGCGAAACGCGGCTTCGAGCAGCGAGCCGTATTTGAGGATCGCAACATCCCAGCCGAAATTGCGAAACAGCTGCTCATAGCGCTGCCAGAGCCCCTCGCGGATCACGGCATCGAGGCTCTGCCGGTTGTAGTCAACCACCCACCAGCAGTTCCGCAGGCCCTGCTTCCAGCCTTCGAGCATGCACTCGAAGATGTTGCCTTCGTCGAGTTCGGCGTCGCCGATCAGCGCCACCATGCGGCCTTCGGGGCGCTGCAGGCCCCAGCCATGGGCGCGCACGTAGTCCTGCACCAGCGAGGAGAACAGGGTCTGCGCGACGCCCAGCCCCACCGACCCGGTGGAGAAGTCAACATCGTCGCTATCCTTGGTGCGCGACGGATAAGACTGCGCGCCGTGATAGCCACGAAAGTTCTCCAGTTTTTCGCGCGTCTGCTTGCCAAGCAGATATTGAATGGCATGAAAGTTCGGCGACGCGTGCGGCTTCACTGCCACGCGGTCTGCAGGCCGCAGCACATGAAAGTAGAGCGCCGTCATGATCGTGGCGAGCGAGGCGGAGGACGCCTGGTGGCCCCCCACCTTCAGTCCGTCGGTATTCTCGCGCACATGATTGGCGTGATGGATGGTCCAGCTGGCGAGCCAAAGCACCTTGCGCTCCAGCTCGCCGAGGATGTTCAGGTCTTCCGCCGAGATTCGCATTGTCGATCCGGTTCGTGCGTCGTGCGCAAATATAGCTCATCGCCACCGGCAAAAGAGCGTAAATATGAGGGTGCAAATATAAGGTGTGAGGATGGGGGGAAACCCGACCCGCATGGAGACAGACGCTCCGATCATCATCGCCGGCGGTGGATTGGGAGGGCTGACGGCGGCATTGGCGTTGGCGCGCCGCGGCTTGGCGGCGCGCGTGCTCGAAGGCGCGCCGGAATTCGGCGCTATCGGCTTCGGCATCCAGTTTGGCCCCAATGTCTTTCATGCCTTGGACCGCATCGGCGTCAGCGCCGCCGTGCTGGAGAAGGCCGATTCGCCGCCAGCCGTCCTGATGTTCGACGCGCTCAACGGCAAGGAAGTCACGCGCGTGGCGACGGGCGTCCCGGAGTTCCGCGCCCGTTTCAAATACCCCTACATCATCATCCACCGTATCGATCTGCATAACGCGCTGCTCGATGCCTGCCGGCGCGATCCGCTGATCGAATTGGTGCCCGACGCGATGGTGACGCGTTTCGACGAAAGTAACGACGGCGTCACCGTAACCACCGAGGACGGCCGCAGCTTCCACGGCCCGGCCCTTATCGGCGCCGACGGCATCCGCTCGCACACGCGCGCGCAATTGTTCAACGACGGCGACCCGCTGCCTAACGGATTCATGGCCTTTCGCACCATCGTACCGATGGCTGACGTCACCGCCGACGTGCAGCGCGACATCGTTGCGCTGTGGGGAGGGCCGGGATTCCACATCGTGCATTATCCGCTGCGCCACGGCG
>JASHVN010000395.1 GCA_030044555.1 Xanthobacteraceae bacterium
GTAGCCAGGCTGGCGCTCGGGCACGCCGCTCGCATGCGCCTGATCGGCGGTAACGGAAACAACCGCGCCGCCGCCCCGGCCCCGTGGGCGTCCTCATCCGTCGTAGACGTCTTCGGCACCTGCAGCTATCCGGAGGTGTTCGGTGCCATTCTGCAAGGCACGCTGGCCGCGCGACATCGCCGCGCATTCGGCAAAGGTTTTGCATAACGACCTGCAGGGATTCGAACTGGACGAGGCGGCGGTCCTGGCGCTGATGCGGGCGCGCGCCGAAGCGGCGGGTAAAACCCGTGACGTGTCTCCTTCGCGCCGCGCCGGGTAATTGTTCTGCGCGCCCTCTCCACGGGCACGCTGCCACGCCGCCCTCTGGCACGCTGGGCAAACGGACAAATAGACGCATGGAGCGAGGTGCCCGACCACATGCTGCGCGCTATTCCTGAACGGTCGGCCGGGAATACTTGCCCATTTTATTGGGTTCCCAGGGGGCCTTGCCACCGCCGCGCCGGTTCCCGCCCGGTCCGTTTCGTTCGCGGTCCGACAACCTCTAGACCATTCTCCTACGGCACAGTCCCATATACACTGCATAAACACTGAACGGCATTGAGCCCCCGAAACGAGATCCAAGAAGGGGAGCCGAGGAGGAACAGTTCAATGAAGGCACGAGCAGCATTTGCGGCTATGCTTCTCATGGTTGGAATGGCGCCCGCATCCGCCACGGTCAGAATCTATGACGATCCCGGCGGGCAGATCGGCTCTTATTTGAGCAAATACCAGGCGCTCCGCTTGTCCGGCGAGCGGGTCGAGATCGACGGGACCTGCGCGTCGGCATGCACGATGCTGCTGGGCACCATTCCGCGGAACCGCATCTGCGTCACGCCGCGGGCCGTTCTCGAGTTCCACTCAGCCTGGGACCCGACGCCCACCGGGGGGCAGACAATAAGCGAGGCCGGCAACCAGATATTGTGGTCGACTTATCCCGGCCAGGTGCGCAAGTGGATCAGCCGCCACGGCGGATTAGGGTCGCAGATCATCGAATTGCGCGGCCCGGCGTTGGCCGCAATGTATCAGCCTTGCCGCTGACGTCGGATGATTTTCTTTCATCCGCCTCCGTTGGTGATCCGCGCTCTTTGAGGTCGAGCGCGGTCACGCGTTAACGGCCTCGTTAAGACAGAACTTGGTCGGTCGATGAGAATGGGGCGACGCGAACGTCGCCCCATTGTTGCATTCTTATCAGCGCATGATCCCGAAAAGTGAAAACCGGTTTTCGGACAAGATCATGCGCAAAGGAAAAATCTAGTAGTCGGTTCGCAGGTTTTCGTTGTACCCGATGCTGCCGCCTCCGGTGGCCAGCGGAGCGGGCGAACCGAAAGCTCCGCTCGCGGTCGGCACCGCCGCGTAGGCGCGGAAGCCGCTGCGCCGCGTTGCGACGTGGCGGAAGTGCGCCACAGGTTGCGCCGCTGCCTGCGGTCCCCAAGAACCCCACGTCTGCTTGCCGGTGCTGTCGTAGTAATAGGCCATCTGGCTGCCGGTGTGGTCGAACGATTGCGCGAACGCCGGCGAAGCAATGCCTGCAGCTAAGAGCGCGGCCACAGTCGCGATTTTCAATTTGTTGGTCATTGTCCTTCTCCCGAGTGCAACACAAAAGCGGGTGCTTCTGTTGTGCGCTGGGTTAAAGATGCGAAGCGGTTCAGCGAATTTAATAGGAGAAAACCGAACGGACCGTTTGAGAAAGACGCGTTGCCGTTGCCATTGCGGCGAGTGACGTCGGGTTGATAATTCGCTCGTTGCGAATGGTCCGTTCGGAGAGTTTCACGTCAGAATTATCGGGCCGGACGGCGTTCCGCCGAACAACTCGTTCCGAGGCGTGCAAAATTTTTGCTTGGAAATTATTGGCGCGTAGAAAATCTTGGTGCATGAGAATATTACGCAAGAAAATCTTGGCGCGTGAAATACCGGTCGTTGCTGTATCAATGCGCCGTCCGCTGCGCGCCGGCGGAGGACCATCGCGCGGCAGCGAAGCATGGCGCCAGCCCTCAGCGCCGCAGAGTGCCCTTACTTGTCGGCGACGATGTCTGCAGACGATGTTTCGCGCGCCCTCAGTCGAGCAGCGTGCCGTTTCTCACGCTATTGCTTTTCATGAGCGGCGATCGTGGCCTCGCCCATGCGTATCAATCGCTCGCTGAGGCCGCCAGTTCCGATGCTCTGCGCGGTCACGCGCGCGCCTTCCAACAACAAATAGAGCTCATCGGCGAGCATCTCCGGATCTTTAAGGCCGGCGCTTCTGCACAGATGCGCAAGGTGGGTTCGCTGTCCAAGCTTGAACTGTTCGACCACGCGGCGCGCCGGGTGAGCTCTATCCGGCAACTCGATCGCCGCGTTGGCGAGCGCGCAGCCGCGATGATTGCCGTCGGACAGGATGGCGGCGACGTCCGTCAGCCAAGCGCGAATTTGCGCAAGCGCATCACCCGGATGGGCCTTCTCATACTTGGCCCAGCGCTCGACGCCCTGCCGGGCGAATTCGCGTAAACATTCGGCCACCAGCTCGTCCTTCGAGGGGAAATGCCGGTAGAGCGTCATCTTGTTCGTGCCGGCCGCCTCGGCAATCGCTTCGACCCCGATTGCCCTGATTCCGTGGCGATAGAACAGCTCGGCCGCCACCGCCAGCAGCCGCGCACGGGGAGGAATTCTCTCGTTGTTTTCGATAGTTAGCGTTTCCGCCCCAGATTTCATGATATTTCCCCTTGACGGAGGTGTTACCGGTCAGTATCTAGGCTGCCGTTATGTAGTGTTACCGGTCAGTACCACAAGCCCGGCTGGGTGTCACCGGGGCAAATGGACCGGGGAAAGCCATTATGGCGCAGGCGTTGTCACGAAGAGCAAGAGCGAGCTGTCTTACATGGCAGTAACACACGCAATCGGCGGGCTGCGGGGAGCGCAGGAGTGATTTCATGGATCGCATGGCGAGCATAGGTACTTTTGTAAAAATCGCAGAGACAGGCGGCTTCGCCGCGGCGGCGCGCAAGCTCGGAGTTTCGCCCAGCACCGTCACTACGCAGATTCAGGATCTCGAAGATCGGCTTGGCGTGCGTCTGCTTAACCGCAGCACGCGCAAGGTCAGCCTCACCGAAATCGGCAAGGGCTATTATGAGCGCTGCCTGCATATTCTTGCCGATATGGACGAGGCCGACAACGCCGTTCATGCGATGCACGCAAAGCCAAGCGGAGTCCTGCGGCTCAACGTCTCGCTCGCGATCCCATTCTTTGTCGCGCCCATTATCGCCGAGTACACGTCGCTCTATCCCGACGCGAGCGTAAGCATGGCCATGAGCGATCGCATGGTCGATCTGGTCGAGGCTGGAATCGATCTTGCGATCGTCACCATGCCGGTCCCGAACTCAAATTTGGTTATGCGGCGTGTAGGCGCTTTTCGGCTGCTCGTGTGCGGCAGCCCCGACTATTTCGCCCGTCACGGCGTCCCGCGGGAGCCCGGCGATCTCGTGAATCATAATTGCATGAAATACACGTTCTCGTCCTGGGGAAGCGAGTGGCGCTTCAAATCGCCGGAGGGCCAGCGTGCGATCGAGGTCACCGGCAATATGGAGGCCAACAGCGTCAACGCATTAAGGCTTGCCGCCGCGCTTGGCCAGGGCTTGATCCTCGCGCCTGATTTTCTGGTGAGGGGCGACATCAAATCGGGCAAGCTGGTCCGGGTGTTGAACGAATTCTGCACTCCGGAACTGCCGATCAACGCCGTCTATCCGCACCGTCAGCATCTGGCGACCAATGTGCGCAGCTTTCTCGATCTGGTCACCAAGCACTTCCACGCCGCCGACCAGGAACCTGCACGCGAAGAGGAGCTGGACATTCCGCCGGAACTGATCGCCGGGCAGGGCGTGCTGTCGTCGGTCCAGTTTGACTCTTTGAGCTCGAAGCCCGGACAGTTTTGAGTTCGAAGCATCTAGTGCCGCGCCGCGCGCGGCAGCTTCTGAACCGCCACGCTGGTGGCTTCTGCCAGCTGGCATTTTTGCTCGTGCCGTCGCGGTTCGAGCGCAAGTCTCATAAGACCGAGGCAAAGGCTTGCCCAAAAGATGCAGAGCTGCATGGCGTCCTCCATTGAGGATGGCGCGCACCGAGCAGGAAGGAAAAGAGGACCGGACCCGGCCGATCCTCTTTTTCCATTCAGCGATCCGTGCGCTCCAGCTGATTGTAGCCGGCGCTGCCGCCGCCGGTGAGACCCGGATTGTCAATGGACCCCGCCGAAGCCTGCGGGACCATGGCGTATGCGCCGAGGCCATTGGAATGGCCGGAAGCAAAGTCCGGAACGGAGGCGTAGAGGCTGTTTCCGTAGGGGGCGGGATAGCCGGCCCGCTCTCGGTCCGACGCCGTGCCGGTGGTCCAGGCGCTTTGCGCCATCGCTGCCGATGTCGCGCTGAGCAGCAGCGCGGCCGTTATGATGATCTTCTTCGCGTTCATGGTCTTTCTCCTTATTCCGTTGCGGGCGGCGCCTTGCCGTTCGCTGACGGGGAGATGCGCCTGCCGCGGAGCTTCTTCATCGGACATTGTTTGAATGGTCCGTTGGCCAGGATCGAATGGTCGATGGCCCGACTTGCCCGGCAAAAAAGGTCGATCCTATCGGGACACCAGGGACGATTATTCTTTGGCCCGTTCGAACAGAACGTTAGGAATTTTCCGGATTTTCTTTCAGGGCACGCAGGGACAAGTTGTTGAGTACTGGGTGATTTGCAGGAGGCCTCCATGGCTTACAGCACCGTTGCCGCACTACCCACTCTGGAATCGAGCTTCTCGCTCTACATCGCCGAAATCAGGCGCTTCCCGATGCTGGAGCCGCAGGAAGAATTCATGCTGGC
>JASHVN010000396.1 GCA_030044555.1 Xanthobacteraceae bacterium
GTTGATGATGCCCGAGGCCAATTCGTGATCGCGCCGGCGCTGGCGATGGTTCAAGGCAGTGACCGGCAGCTTGCCGAGAGCCTCATCAGAGAATCGCTGGCGAAAAGCATCCGATCAATGATGCTGGTATGTGCCGCGCTCGCCCTGGCCGGAGCGGCGAGCAGCACGCTGCTTCCTTCGCCGCGTCGTCAGCGGCCCCGTTAGGCGCGGCACGAACTCGGCGATTGCGTGCGTGGGGCTGTCAGGCGCGCTGGCGCCCTCGGCCGTGCTTGATCAATCACCGCGCTGCGGTTTTTGCTTTGACGGCATCCCACCAGGGGCACACACCGGCCATGACCTCGAAATTGCCATCCATCACCTGCACCGGCCGGCGATAGCCGTCCGCCGCATTCTTCAGCCTCAGCGCGCGGGCTTTTTCATTGTCCTCTTTCGACAGCCAGACGCGGTCATGGCCCCACAGGCTCGGGCCTTCCTTGCGCTCCGACGCCTGCCAGGTCTCGACATCGATCGAGCGCGCACCCCAACCGTATTCGACCATGAAGCCGGACGGCGTAGCGCTGTAGAACGAGGTGATGAAATCGCTGGTATGGCGGCCGAGCGTCACGCCGACGCGACCGTCTTCGCCGAGCGCGATATCGTAGGCTTGGCCGACATCGTCGAAGCTGAAAAGCTCCATCATGATGTGATGCACGGCGTTCTTGCCGGTCTGGATGAAGGCGAGGCTGTGGTGGCGCGGGTTGAGATGGAGAAAGCGCGCCACAAAGGGATGATCGTAATAGTCGGTGAGCCGGAAGCCGAGTGTGCCGCGATAGAAGGTCATCAGTTTCTCGATCGTCTCCCGCGAGTCGACATTGAGCACGACGTGGCCCAAGCCAAGCGGCCCGGTGCGGAAGCCGGAGATCGATCGCCCTGGCTTGAACGGCTCCGTCGTGGTTTCGGCGCCGTGAAAGATCTCCAGGCGATTGCCGAGCGGGTCGGCGAACACGATCAAATCCTTGACGCGCCGCTCGTCGGCCAGCGCGCGGCTGCCGCGCGCGACTTTGATCTGCGCTTTTTCGAGATGCGCCGCGAACGCATCGAGGGCCGCGGCATCAGCCACTTCCCAACCGAAGAAGGAAATACCCTCGCCGCCGTCGGCATCGACAATGATGCGCTGCTTGCGGTCATCCATGCGGAAGGCGAGACTGGCGCTGGATTTGTCTACGCGCTGCAGGCCGAGGAGGCGTGGGCCGTAGCCCGCCCAATCGCTCAAATCCTTGGCGCGGACCCCGACATAGCCCAAGGCTTGCGGGGCCAACGAGACTTGTGGGACCAAAGAGACTTGTGGGGCCAAAGCGGAAGTGCTCATAACGAAGCCTCGATCGATTATTTGCCATCCTTTTACACGGATGGCATGACGGGTGAAACCGCCCCGACGAACAAGTGAGCCATGCCGGACCGCAGCAAGCCTCCATTCCGCGCCGACCACGTCGGCAGCCTGATCAGACCCGATGCTCTTATTGCGGCGCGCGATGCGAGCGCAAAAGGCGAGCTGGCGCCGGCCGAGCTTCTGCGCGTTCAGCACGAGGCGATCCGCGACGTCGTGCGTATGCAGCAGGGGGTCGGGCTCAAACTCGCGACCGACGGCGAATACAATCGCTTTTCCTGGCAGCGTGACTTCTTGCTCAAAATCGGCAACGTCAAGCCGCTGGAATCGAAGCTGACGGTACGATTTCATTCTGCGGCCGGCACACGCGATCACACGCCGCCGTCGCTGCAGGTGGCCGGCAAGCTCTCGCTCCCCAGCGGTGGCATCTTCGTCGACGATTTCAAGTTCCTCGCGTCCGTCGCGCCCGCCGGCGTGACGCCGAAAATCACCATTCCGTCGCCGACCATCGTGCACTTCCGCGGCGGCCGCGAGGCCATCGATGCGCGCGCCTATCCGCAGATAGACGCGTTCTACGACGACCTGGCGGAAGTCTATCGGGCTGAAATTCGCGAGCTTGCCGCGGCCGGCTGCCGCTATCTGCAGATCGACGAAGTCAATCTCGCCTATCTGTGTGATCCAGAATTGCGCCGGCAAGTGGCGAATATTGGCGAGGACCCCGAGAGCCTGCCGCAAACTTATGCCAAGCTGCTCAATGCCGCGCTCGCCGGCCGTCCGGCCGATATGACCGTGTGCATGCATCTTTGCCGCGGAAACTTTGCCGGTGCCTGGATCGCCGAGGGCGGCTACGAACCGATCGCCGAGCTTTTGTTCAACGCGATCGGCGTCGACGGCTATTTCCTCGAATACGATTCGCCGCGCGCCGGCGGCTTCGCGCCGCTGCGCTTTCTGCCGAAGGGAAAAATCGCGGTGCTGGGGCTCGTCACCACCAAGAGCCCGAAGATGGAAACCAAGGACGAGCTCAAGCGGCGCATCGAGGAGGCGAGCCGCTATGTGCCCATCGAGCAGCTCGCACTGTCGCCGCAATGCGGCTTCTCCTCGGGTATCGGCGGCAACGCCATGACGGTCGATAACGAGATCGAAAAACTCGAACTCGTTGTAGAGACCGCGCGCGAAGTGTGGGGAACGGCGTAACGGCCTATGCGTTTGGCTGAGCAGCCTCGCGCCAGATCGCGAGCAGAACCGCGATGATGGCGGGGCCGAGGAAAAGACCAACCAGGCCGAAGCTTTCGATCCCGGCGAAAATGCCGAGCAGCACCCAGAGGAATGGCAGGCGCGTGGTGCTGCCGATCAGGATTGGCCGCACGAAGTGATCGGCGACGAACGTCACCACGAAGCCGACCACGAGCAGCGCGATGGCGCCCGTCGTGTACGATTCAGCGAACAGATAAAGCGCGCATAAGACAAACACCACCGCTGCGCCGAACGGCACCGTCGCCAGCACCGCGGTCAGGAGGCCGAGCAACACCGCTTGAGAAGCAAGTCCGGTCAGCGCGTAGGCGATGCCCAGCAGCACGCCCTCGGCGAGGCCGACCAGTACCAGTCCATTGACGGTGGCGCGCACCGCCGCGACTGCGTCCTTGGCGAGCCGCGCGCCGGGCGGTCCGAACAGACGATCGGCGATCGCGTGCCCCTCGTCCATGACGATTTGGCCGTCGCGATAAAGAAAGAACAGCGTAAGCAGCGCGAATACCAGGATGGTCAGACGGCTGACCAGTTCGGTTCCGAGCGTGCGGGTGAGGCCGAGAAGGTTGCCGGTGTTGACGCGGCCGAACAGCGCGCCGAGCAAATCCGTGGCGCGCTTGCCAGTCAGATAGTCTTGCCACCATGCGATCATCCTGTCGCCGATGACGGGCACATGGCCCAACAACGCCGGCGGGGCGCCGAAGCCGTTCTTGAAGAGATCGCTCGCCTGCGGCCCGATCGCATGGCCTTCATGCGCGGCTTCGACGCCGAGCCTGACCAGCGGCAGCACGACGACGGTCGCCAGTATCAAGGTGAGTAAAATCGCGATCGCGGTCTTGCCGAATCCGCGGCGGGCGAACCATTGGCGCAACGGCCAGGTGGCGATGGCGAGCACACCGGCCCAGGCCAAAGCCGGCAGGAAGCGCCACAGCATCCAGACGCTTAAGAATACCACCGCGACAATGAGCGCGGCGCGCGCGATCCGTTGGATGTCCCAATCTGCGTTCACGTCATCGCCCCTTGCAACGTGGTGTTGCCCGCCGGCCGCTCATTTTTGAGCGGCCGGAACAGGCAGCACCCCAAGCATAGCAGGATCGGGCGACAAAGGCCGGCTGGGCGACGAGGGCTTCTCGCGCCCGCGCCGGCACGGGGACTTATTACGGCTTCTTCGCCTCGGCGTAGGGATAGATCATGTTGCCTGCTTTGTATTCGTCGGGCCAGACAACAACCTCATGCGTCGTGTCCTTGAACTCATCCAGCGAATGGCCGGTGACATGCTGGAACTGGGTAAAGACCACGCGCGATTTCGTCCATTCGCCATCCTTGCCGAAGCTGATATTGCCGACCACAGTCGCGAACGTATGCGTGTGCATGTAGGCCGCGAGCTTGACCTGATCGAGGCTCTTGGTCCCTTCCACCGCTTGCGCCAGCACCTGACCGGCCGCGTAGCCGAGCGGCGGGAACGCCCATCCGATCGGATCGATGTGTTCGCGCTGGGCAATGGCGCGGTATTTGGCGAGCACGTCGAGCGTGCCCGGAAAGGTGAAGGCCGGCGCCGGCAGGAACACCTCGTTGTTGACGATGCCGTTCATCAGCGGCCCGAGCTGCATCTTGATCGGCGTGACCAGGAGCCCGATGAACGTGCCGCCGAACATCTTGGGTGTAAGCCCGATTTCGTTGGCCGCGCGTACGATGCCGACGGAATCCGGCGGATAAGCCGCCACATAGACGATATCGGGATTGAGCGCCTGGACCGAATGCATGATCGGCGAAAAATCGGTCGTCGATGGCGGGTACTTCTGATCGGCAAGAAGTTTGAAGCCGCCGATCTCTTTGATCGACTGCCGCGCGCCATCGGCGGCGTTCTGGGCGAACTCGGCGTCGGCCGCGACGATCACCACGGTCCTGGGGCGCGGTTTGGCTGCGGCGGCCAGCTTGAAGAAACCGTAGGCGAACGATTTCTGCGGCTCCGGGCCGGTCGGCAGCATCGAGAAGTACTGATTGTAGTGGAATTTGCTGTTGGCGGCGTTGGCCAGGATGCCGATCGTCGTCTTTTTCAGCTGCATTAGAACCGGAATGACCGGCGCCACCATGTTGGTCGCATAGGGCCCGATCAACAGGTCGACCTTGTCGACATCGATCAGTTTCGTATAGAGCCCGGGAACATTGGCCGGATTGCTCTGGTCGTCGTAATAGACGAGCTGCACCGGGCGTCCGAGCAAGCCGCCCTTGGCATTGACATCGTCGCGCCAGATCTGCAGCGCCGCCAGCACCTGCTTGCCGATCGGCGCCACGCCGCCGGTAAGCGCCATGGTCATGCCGACCTTGATCGGTTCGGCCGACTTCGCCGCATTCGGCAGGATCAACGCGCAGACTACGACGATCGCCGACAATATTCGGGCTCTCGCCAAGAAGCTCTGATCACGCATTTTGTTCTCCTCCCTGTGCACGCCTTGTTGCCGGCGCGTTCGTTGCTCAGCGTTTAAGTCCCTCCTGCAGAAACCATGGATTGCTTGTTGCTCGTCTATTATCAGCCGACTTTCACCGGCACGAACTGCGTTGTGAACAGCACATTGTCGGGCGGCTCTTCTTTCAGCAGGCCCATCTGTATGAACGACTTCTTCAGAACCGCCACGGCCGCCGGGTCGAAGACGCCGTCGGTCGAAAAGCCGCCCATCTGCTCATCGTACACGCGCGACGCGACCGCGGGGCTGACATCGATCACCCTGGCGGAGATTTCCACCGCCTTGTCCTTGTTCGCCTTCATGAAGGCGATGGTGTCGAACCAGCCTTGCAGGAATGCCCGCACCGTGTCGGGTTGTTTCTGGATCAATTCGTCGCGCGCGAAAATGACATGAGTAATGAAATGATCGACGAAGGGGGTGGCCGAAGTGATGACGCGCCATTCCTTGGCCTCTTCAAGCTTGTAGCCGGATTCGAGCGCGCCGATATAGCCGTCGATCTGATGCGTCTTGATCGCCGCGCGTGCGGGCGGCATGCCGCCGATCGGCACCACCTCGATGCCATTGGTTCCCCAGCCTTCTTTTTCGTTGATGCGCTGGCCGATCCAGGCAGTCAGTGAACCGACCGTGGTGCAGCCGAGTTTTTTGCCTTTCAGATCGGAGACGGTCTTGATCGCCGAATCGTAGCCGACCATCACCGCCATGTTGCGCGGCGCCCCGTACATCTCCGCTACCGCCTTTTGCGGCGCGCCCTTGGCGGAGAACGCCATGCCCGGTCCGGAACCGATGCCGATATCGACGCTGTTGGAGGTCAAAAGCTGCTGCAGCCTGGCGTCGCCGGAAGAGGCCGACTTCTCGATGTCGAGGCCATGTTTGGCAAAGATGCCTTCCTCTATTCCGATGTCGAGGGGCGTGAAGGTCCAGGCGAACGGCACGACTTTGGCGACGCCAAGTTTTGCGGCGGCGCGCGCCGGCGCGAATTTGGCCGCGAGCGGTAACGCGGCGCCCCCTGTCAAAGCCGACATCAGGGTTCTGCGGGACAGTCGCGGCATCGCTTCCTCCAAAAGGCTTTTTACGTTCCGGTTGGATAGGCCCGATCATTGCAGAAATAACCGCTCCGTGCCATGCGGCAGGAAGTTCTTTCAGCGCCGGAGCGCCGCTTGGTAGCGCTGCTTGGTAGCCTTGGCGGCGCATGCCAGAATCAGGTGCAAACAAGCACTTAAGGGGTGTTCTCATGCATGGGAGACTAAGGATCGTCATTCTGGCGGCGGCGGCGCTGGCGCTGGCGCTGAACGAGGGCGGCGCAGGCGCGCAGAATGCGCCGCTCTACCCGGCGAAGGATTGCGGCCAATTGGCGGTCCAAATGGAGCTGAACCAATGCGCCGGCGCCAATTACCAGGCGGCGGACGCGGCGCTCAACAAGCTCTATGGACAATTGATGGCGGACCAGACCGATGCTGCCTCGAAGCAGCGTCTGACCGAGGCCGAACGCGCCTGGATCGCATATCGGGACAAGGAATGCGCGTATGAGGTCGGGCCACAGCAGGAAGGCGGCTCGATCTGGCCCATGGAAATGAGCAATTGCCTCGAAGCGGTGACCGCGGCGCGCCTTTCCGATCTGGCGAAACTACACGGCTGCACCGCGGGAGTGAGCGCCTGCAATCCCCACTAGCCTGCAGCCTGGGATCAAATTTTCAGCAACCGTTTGGCATTGCCGGAATAGACCTTGGCCTCGTCCGCCGGCGACAGCGCGATTTTTTTGATCACCTCGACGCCCTGCTTCTTCAGCACCTTGAGCGGCGGTGCGTCGGTGCCGAAGATGAAGTGGTCGGCGCCAACCGTTTCGAAGGCACAGCGCGCCGCCGGCGGATGGTAGCAGGTGGATTCCAGATACATCATCTTCAGGTAATGGCTCGGCGGATGTTTGATCAGCATCGGCTCGTAGGAGCCGAGGAAATACGCCTCGTCCTGCAGATTATAGGCGTAATCCATGCGGCCGATCATCTCGCAGATGCCGCCGCCCAGATGGGTGCCGACGAGTTTCAGCGTCGGGAATTTCTCGAAAATGCCGCGCACGATGAGGCGTGCCAAAGCGAGCGCATTGTCCATCGGCCGGCCGACGCTTGAAGCCAGCCGATATTCCTTCAGCCGCTCCTCGCCGAAGCCGACCGATGGCGGATGGATCACCACCGGCACGTCGAGCTCGGTCGCCAGTTGAAAGAACGGCAGGCACTCGTCGTCGTCGGGATAATGCCCAGGCAGGCTCGACAAAATCCAGGCGCCGCGGAGACCATCCTCTTTCACGGCGCGCTCCCACTCGCGCAGGAAAGCATCGCCGCCGTGCGGCACCGTCGTCGCCATGCCGTAGATCGTCGGATATTTGTCCTGCAGTGACGCGATGTAGCGATTCACTTTCTTGATGGTGTCGAGCTGCTGGTCGCGGTCCATATTGCGCAGCTCGTGGATCGGCTGACTGACCAACGTGGCATCGACGCCGGCTTGCTGTTGTGCATCCAGCACGTTCTCGATCGTCATTGGACAGCGGCCTTGCCAGAACGGCGCAGCCTGCTGTTCGGGCGTTTGCACATGGGTATGGAAGTCGAGGATCATCGGGATACCTGCGATGTGATGAATGATGGAGTGAAGCTTACGCTGGCGCAGCCTGTGTCGGCGAGAGTTCTTCAAGCGTCTTGCCGGCCGTCTCGATCGAGAACAGCGCGCAGGTGATGCCGCCGATGATGGCAAAGCCCGCAAACATGGCGTAGACGCCGCCAACACCGTAGGCCGGCAGGATGAGGCCGACGAGAAACGGGCTGACCACCGACGACAGCCGTTGCGATACGCTGGTCGCGCCGTTGCCCAGCGCGCGCAGATGATTGGGATAGTTCTCGGCGGTGTACATGCCGAGCGAGCCCGGGATCATGCCCATTAGGCCGAAGGCAAGCGTCGCACAGATCGCCAGCTCAAGGGCACTCATGGCGGGCGCGAAGGTGACCCATAGCAGCGGCAGCGCCGCCAGCAGGAAACCCCCGGCAAACGCGACTTTCCGGCCGATGCGGTCGATTGTGAACGCCGCGATGATCAGGACGAAAAGTCCGACGATGTTGAGCACGAAGCCGTAGAGATTCGATTGCGAGACCGGCAGATGGTAGACCGTGCGCATGATGCTGGGCAGCCAGCCGGTCATCGCGTAGGTGATGCCGTAAGTGCAGAACCACAGCACCCAGAGCGACAGCGTGCGCTTGAGGTAGAACGGAGAAAATAGATCGCGGAAACGGCCGATGGCGGCCACTGCCGGTGGGACCCCGACCGGCATCGGCGGTAGGGTGACGGCGCCCTTGCGGGTGACGATCGCCTCGATCCGCGACATGACGCGGTCGGCGTCCTCATCGCGGCCGCGGCCGACCAGCCAGCGCGGCGATTCCGGCAGCATGCGGATCAACGGCAGCGCGAGCAGCACCGGCAGACCGCCGAACACGAACATCCATTGCCAGCCGAGGATCGGCACAACGAAGATGCCGACCAGCCCGACGGTGGTCAGCCCGATCGGAAACATGATCTGCTGTAGCAGCACGAAACGGCCGCGGCCCTTCGCCTTGGCGAATTCGCTCACATAGGTATTGGCGATCGGCACTTCGCCGCCGAGCCCGATGCCTTGCACGAAGCGCATGGCGAACAGGCTCCAGTAGCCAAAAGCCAGGATGCAGGCGAAGCTCATCAGTGAAAACAGGATGATATTGCCGACCATGACCGGCACGCGGCCGTATCGATCGGCGAGCCAGCCGGACGCCAGTCCGCCGACGACCTGGCCCAGATAGCCGATCGAGATCAGTGCGCCGATTTGCGAGGGCACCAGATGCCACATCGGGATCAGCGCCGGCAAAACGTACGCGATGGTGAGCGCGTCGAAGGCATCGGAGAAGTTCGTGCTGCCGACGACGAGCCGCATCATGTGGTGCCAGCGCGACACCGGCAGCCGCTCCATGCGCGCCGCAATGCGATAGCGATCGGCGTCGGCGTCGTTCATGAAAGCCTCCCCACGCCCTTCATGCGCCGGACTTCGTCGGCCGAGAGCTTGAGGGAATGGTGAACCAATTCGCCGCCGCGGACAACTCGGCGCCATCCATTTCGACGCCCAGGGGTTCGGCCGGCTCGGGCAGCAGCCCTCGTCGTTCATCATTGGCGGGCTCGCGATGCGCGGTTCCGCCTTAGGGCTGTGGTCGTTCCACAGGAGGTATGTCGGGAAAGCGGAGCCCGGTTCCGTTGACCGGTAACGTCCCGGTCACTAAAATCATTGAATCATTAGCCGTTTAGGCAGGAGCGCTCCCGTGCACATCATCGACTCGCATTTCCATTGGTGGCCCCGGTCGGTCTTCGAGAAGCTCTGCAAGCGTAAGGATTTTCCGAGAGCTGAGGTCAACGATAAGGGCGGCTACCGCTATATGCGCCGCTCCGCGAGTGCCTCGTCGCACCTGAATTCGTGGAAAGAGTGGTTCGATCTCGACAAGCAGTTCGAATACATGGACAGCACCGGGCATCAGGTCGACGTGGTGTGCTCGATCGGCCCGTTCTCGGTCTCCTTCTCCGACATGCCGCTTTCCGAAGGCCGCGACTATGCGTTGATGTGGAACGAGGAAATGGCCGGTGCGCAGAAGAAATATCCCGGCCGGGTGTGGGCGAGCGCTGCGGTGCC